>NZ_JBHSZV010000047.1:0-193374 GCF_042663045.1 Halobacillus seohaensis
ATTAGGCACGCCGCCAGCGTTCGTCCTGAGCCAGGATCAAACTCTCCATAAAAGTTGAGAATGAAATGCTCATTTGCACATCAAGTGTGCTTGTTTTACTTCCTTCTATATAATAGAAAGAATAATTGACGTACTGGTTGGTTCGTTCAGTTTTCAAAGATCAATAGGTTCGCCGCTTCAAAATGGCGACTTAATAAATATACCATGCTGACGAAGTGAAGTCAATAACGCATTTTCATTGTTATGATTTTCCGGTCAGATGAATGAATCGGTGCATCGCCTTCTAAAAAGCGACAAGAATAAATATACCATGCTAATGAAATGAATGTCAACAACGTTTTACCGCTGTTTTGTTTTTTCGATCAGCGAATTGGATCGGTGCATCGCTCTCTAAAAAGCGACAAGAATAAATATACCATGCAGAAAAGATGAATGCAATGGTATATTGAAAAAAATATAGCTTTATAGTTTAGAAGAACAAACAGCAGCAAATAAACAAAATCGGATATCTTAAATTATATAATAATGAAGAAAAGTGGAACTCCAGAATACTTAACCTGGAAACCGACACTATTTTCTTGCTACTATTGATGACGATACGCTCCATCAGAAATAATCAATAAATTTTCAATCTTCCTCAATACAGATGAAAGATAACTGGTTTCTTTCAATAGTTTAAGCGCCTACTAGTCATATGCCTTGCCGCTTTTTCAACAACGTCATAAAGTAAAGTATTGACATAAAGGTGGTGAAGTTATGAGCTACGGCGGATATGGTTATGGCGGCCCTACGAACGTTGGCGGTTTCGGTGGTCCTGGCAATAATGTCGCAGGTTTCGGTGGCGGTCCAGGAGTTGGCGGATACGGTGGCTATGGTTGTCACAAAAAAAGAGCTGGCAGTGGATTTGCGTTAATCGTTGTTTTGTTTATTCTATTGATTATTGTTGGAGCAGCTTACACTAAACACTAAATAAATAGATATTCTGTATTATGTTCACATTGATTATTGAATAGTCAGGACCCTTGTCCTGACTTTTGATTTTTTAAAATTCATTGATCAACAAATCTCATTTCGGACAAAAATGCTCGGAGCAAAAGCCCGGAGCATTTTAATAGTTTTCTTCTTTAAAACCGAAGCCGTTTGTTTTCGACACATATTTCAACGCCAACGTAAGGCAACATGCAGCTTGCAGCAGTCTATTTCAGCTACTTTCGTCTTAAACTCAAGTCGTAAACCATCAGGATTATAGTTAATGTCAACTTCTGAAGTAATTCCAATTGAGTGAATGAGTCGTTCCACCTTATCTTGGTCAGATACTTGGGCAGCATGCATTAATTCAGCATCAAAATCTTTTGACTCCGATAACTTATCAAGTACCTTACTTGCATCTTGCATAAGTTTCTTCGATTGGTGTGCAGATTGTTGCAAAAAATCAGGGTTCACATCTTCATATAGACGAATAGGCCAATAACCAGGGTAATAGTAACGAGGGTGATAAGGATAATACATAAATGAGATTCCCTCCCAGTAAATACATACATTTAATTATATGTCTGGATGCTTAGTTCTGGGAATAAAGAAGAGTTAATATACAAAAAACAACCATAAAGCTGCTGACAGATACTTTACGGTTGGTATGCTTGAAGAATTATAGGGTTCTTTCCACTTTTATAATTGCAGCATTTTTTGAAAAACATGATCTTGCAGCTTCGGCAAACGCTCATGACCGTATTCATAGTAAATTTTTAATTCTTTTTCAGCTGCAATTTTATTAAAAGCTGCGAATTGGGTAGAAGGTGGACAAACTTCGTCGGCGAGCCCTGTCACCCAAAGCACACGAGCTTTTATCCGCTCTGCAAAATGCTGAATATCAATATAACCTAACCTATTAAAGAACGCTTCTTCCTTTTCATGTGTTGGGTCAAAAAAACGAAAATAATATACAATTTCCTCATAGGCGGATGCGTTTATGTTATGTTCCCAAGCCCTTTTATAATCAGACAAAAATGGATAAACCGCAACTAGTTCTTTTAGCTTTGGTTCAAGCGCTGAACATACCACAGCTAGTGCCCCTCCCTGTGATATCCCATAAGCCCCGACTCGATTTGGGTCTACGTGATCCATCGACATTAATATTCTTGCCGTATGTACAGTGTCCAAAAAGACATTTCTATAGTATAAGTTGTGTTCAGAAGGGTCATCAATTCCACGAATGATATGTCCTCTTACGGTAGAACCTTGTACAGACAAATTATCTTCTGATAAACCTCCCTGACCGCGACAGTCCATGGCAAGCACAGTAATACCTTGAGCTGCATAGGCAATCTTGTCAAACCAATCCCCACTGTTTCCTTTGTAGCCATGGAACATAACGAGACCTGCTCCTTGTTCCTGCACTTCTTTTGGTTGAGCCAGTTTACAATGGATCCTCGCTCCACCGACACCTGTAAAATACAAGTGGTAACAATCAGCTAGTTTATTATTGAAGTCTGCAGGAATTAGCTCATATTCTAACGATTGTTGATCTAGTTCTTTTAATGCCGTTTCCCAGTAGTCATTAAAATCTTCTGGTCTTGGACTTTTTCCTTTATATAATTTTAATTCTGTTAAAGACATGTCGTTGAACATACTCCTGTGGTCTCCTTTTCAATTTAAGTAAAAGCTGTTGATTCTTAGTTATATAAAATGGTAACTTCCTAATCTGTAAGTTACTTATCTTATTTCTTTAAATTCCCCCTAAAGATGAATATACTGTTGATGGGTGGGAAGTTGACTCCCATTCCAGGGACGGACGAGAAGACTCGCTGGTTCTTCCGTAGAATGCGAATCGTTTCCTTGATCCCCTTTCTTTCATCTATCAACAGAACCATTTTTCTGCGAGAAACCTATATCCCTCACCCTTAATCAGGGAAATATCAACACCCTGAACTTTTACATAGCCAGAGTAAAAAGCAACCCGCCGCGCTACAAAAAACTCGGGGGTTGCTCTTATTATGCCATAAAATTGTACATGGATTGAACAACTATATTTCCAGGAGATGATGGTGAAAAGGATGTGTCTCGTGAGTGGAATTGCACTTTCTTAGCTACTCCTGGAAGTAAATCAAAGTAATTGTCTGTAAACACTCCTTCATTTTCCGAAGAGATCCAGACTGATTTCGCAAGCTTATCAGTTTCTACTATAAATTCACTTCCCGTTGACTCCAGCACTTCGGTCACCATAATGTTTGGCTGATCAAGAACAAGATCGCGAATGGAAATAAAATAGTGTTCTTTTTCATCTAAGACTTCCCCTTTTTGCTTCAATTGAGCCACTAATACGAGTTGACTTGGATTAAGTCCCTCCAGCATTTTTTTCGTTGGAAGTGAAAGCACGTTTTTTGCTTGATTGGAAGGAATGTGTACTTGCTCGACATATTCTTTAACAACTTCCCCTTGAAAATTTAACAGTTTTACGTTCAAAGTTCCTGTGATTTCTTCAAGAATATCGGATACAACATGGATATCGACTCTCTCTTGCTCTGTTCCATCAATAGATACCATGACATCTTGAAAGCTTTTCTTAGCATAGTAATGTAACGCTTTCCATCTTCCGTAATAATCCATACTTGCCCAGGAGGCGACAGGCCAGCAATCATTCATCTGCCAATAAAGAGTCCCCATACAATAAGGTTTTTTTCGGCGATGGGCTTCAATCGCTGTTTTAATCCCTTCGGCTTGAAGCACCTGGCTCATATAAAGGAAAGAAGAGAAATCCTTTGGTTCTGGCAAGTACTTCTCCATATATTCTTTAATTAAATAATTTCCACTATCATTCTTCTGATGATGAAGCATGACTTCTGTTTCTAATGCCATATCTTCCTCTTCCGCATAAGTGCGGACTGTTTTTTCTTCAGGGAAAGATTGAAAACCATATTCACTCATAAATCGTCCAACGTGATTATTATATTCTTCAAATGGCTTCAACCCATGCCAAACATCCCAATAATGAATATCTCCACTGGTTGCTGTATTGCTTGTATGTTGGTTTTCATCCCCCGTCCAATCACTCATCGGAGAGGAAGGCCAATAATACGTACCTGGATCATATGCTGTGACCGCTTCTGGTAAAATTTCATGGAAAACAGCTTCATAATCCCGCCAAATTTTATCACCGACATCTTCTGCATACTGTTCTTTCCACCCCCATCCACCGTTTTCATCGTAGGCAGACCACGCGGTATCCATTTCGTTATTTCCACACCATAAAGCAATACTTGGATGGTTTCGAAGCCGCTTCACATTCTCTTCTGCTTCAGCTTTTACATTTTCTAAAAAGGCTTCATCTCCAGGGTACATGCTGCAGGCAAACATGAAATCCTGCCAGACAAGAATTCCGTATTCATCACAAAGCTCATAAAAAGCATCATATTCATAAATACCGCCACCCCAAATACGCAGCATGTTCATATTTGATTCTACGGCACTAAGGATCTCGTGTTTATATCGCTCATACGTAACTTCAGTTTCAAAGCTATCGTTAGGAATGTGATTCGCCCCTTTAGCAAAGACACGGACTCCATTCACTTCCACATAAAATGATTTCCCTACCTCATCTTTTTCTTGTACCACACGTATCGAGCGAACCCCCGTTCTCACCGATTTGTCAGCAACTACACGATCTTCTCTTAAAAGGGAGGCAGAAAACTCATATAAGTGCTGTTCCCCCAGACCTCTCGACCACCAAAGCTTGGGTTCGTCTATAGTGAAGCACATCTCTAGTTGATTTTTTCCTTCTGTGACCTCTACTTCCTCCTTGATTTCTATCCCTTCTGTCGACAACTGAAGGCTTCCACTCCACGCTGACTCTGATTCAATTTCTATCAGAGCTTTTAAATCTGCCGAAGAAGCCGTCACATTGTTTTGTTGAATAAAAAGGTCCGTCACTCTACAGTCTGACCAGCCTTCTAAGTAGACTTCCTTCCATACCCCACTTGTCACAAACCTTGGACCCCAATCCCAACCATAATGATATGGAGCTTTTCTCGCAAAAACACTAAGATTCTTCTCTCCGACCCCACCATCTTCTGAATGATCATTAACAGCAGGCAGATTATATCCTTGCTGCTCAAGTTTAACTAAATCTTCATTAATGGGTGAGCGAAAATGGATAGATAGCCGATTGTTTTCTTTCTGCACTAGCGAACGGACATCCACCTTCCATGTTCTAAACATATTATCAGCTGATAGAATATGTTGGTCATTGACATACACATCCGCATACGTATCCAATCCATCAAAAACTAAATGAATGTGAGAAGAATCCAGCAACTGCTCCGAAACGTCAAATGTCGTTTCATAGTTCCAGTCCTTTTTATCAATCCATTGAAGTTCCAGCTCGTTTTTCCCATGAAACGGGTCAAGGATTTTATTATTTTTTAATAAATCTGTATGTATGCACCCCGGCACCTGTGCAGGCATCCATTGATTGTCTCCCTGCTGTTTAAACTGCCAATCAGATAACACCATTCTCTTCAAATTCACTTTATGCTCATTTGAGGTAGTAGACATTATACCTTCACTCCTTTTGTTATTTTAGTTATTTTATTGTTAGTTTTAATTATAACGTTATTGTGAAAATAAGTAAATAAAACGCTTTCATAATTCTACTAAAAAACAGAATAGCTCTCGACTATTCTGTCCTCATCACATCCTTATTCGTTTTTAGCAAGAGTAGATTCTCTAAAAATCGATTCACAAGATAGTAACGTTTTCTCACCAGGAGATTCACTGTCATATAGTCTTGCAAACAAAGCTTTGACCGCTCGCTTCCCTATTTGTTCTTTTGGAACATGAACAGTAGTAAGCGTTGGACTGACCAGGTAGGAATCCTCAATATTATCAAATCCTGTTACACTAATCTCTCCAGGAACATCGATGGAAAGTTCTTTCAGTACTGTAAGAAGTTCGATGGCAATCGAATCATTAGCACACATGATCGCCGTAGGTAACTCCTGGTCTTGTTGCAATGATTCCATCCATGTCATTGTATCGATACACATATCATCACTATTTTTGGCGCTTGTGGCTTCATCCTTAGGGGCGGTCATCCCGCTTAATTCTAGAGCACTACGAAAGCCAAGCCAGCGATCAAAAAAACTTCTAGAATAAGTAATGTTTCCTAAAAACCAAATCCGCTTATGTCCAAGGCCAATCAGGTGATCAGTGAGCATGGCGCTGCTATCAAAATTATTTGTAAAAACAGTATCTACCGACAATAAACGATCTTCATGATCAATTAGCACTATCGGAAAGTTAAGCTGTCTTACCTTCAGTAACAATGAAGTCGAAACTTTGCCTACTCCAATTAAACCTAAGACGGCATCAAGATTAATAATCGCAGAAAGGTCATCCGTATCTCCCTCCGTTATGATGATAACTCCAAAGCCTTTGCTTTCAACACTGCTTCTAATGCCATCAATAATACCACCCCAATAGCTTGATTCTTGCATCTGTTGACGAGTGTTAGGCATAACGACTAATATATTTTTCTTTTCTCGGGAGAATTCTTGCACATTTGATGATTTAATTCGAGAGTTTTGTATGAAATAACCTAATTTAGAAGCTGCTTGAAAAACTTTCTCCTTTGTCTCTTCTTTTACACCGCTTCGACCTGATAAGGCTCTTGAAACAACATACTTAGAAACCCCTAGATAGTCCGCAATTTGTTGAATAGTGATTTTACGGGCCATTGGCACACCTCATTTCTCATCTAACAATAAAACTAACATAATGCTAACAAAAATAGAAAACATCTTACCGACTCACATCTTTAACGGAGTCCCTAGAAATAAATTCACCTGGAACTTCCCACTTAATGAGGGCATGCTTTTTATTATCCGATGTACGTAGGGTCATGTCGATGGCGGCTTCACACATTTCTTGTTTATGTACTTGTATCGTAGTTAATCGGGGGTTTGCAGTAGCTGCGAGTTCAAGATCATCAAATCCAACAATCGAAATATCTTCAGGGACACGAATATTCTGTTCTCGGAACACATCCATTAACAAAATCGCCATTCGATCATTCCCACAAAAAATCGCCGACGGTCTCTCTTTTAATTGGCTGACATACTTTTGAATCTCCTGTTTATTTTCTTGATAACCCTTAAACCGAAGTAAACCATCAAAGGGAATGAGGTTGTGATCTTGCATCGCTTTCCAATAGCCAAAATAGCGTTCCTCATGACTGGACGTTAAATTAGTCGGTCCTATAAATCCAATCGAACGATGTCCATTTTCGATTAAATGCTTAACCGCCTGATAGCCTCCTTCAAAATTAGCTGAAGTTACGACAGGACAATGGATGTCATGATAATACGAATCAAATAATACGAGTGGACACCCTTGTTGATATACCATACGAGCGTAATTTTCACTGACAATGCCAAATAAAATTACCCCTTCAAAGTCAATGTCATCAAATAACTGCGGAAGGGTAAGGTTCTGTTCCATCGAACGATCGATTTTGGCAATCACCGGCTGGACCCCTCGTTCTTTAATCGAACGTTCTACCCCCCAAATTAAATCATGATAAAACAAAAAGTGGTCATTATCTTCGTAGCCCATTATACGTTCAGGGACCATCACCAAAATCGAACGTGCTGATTTTCTATTTTTCGCGAACTCTCCATAACCAAGTTCTTCTGCTACTTTAAGGATCTGTTCCCTTAGTTCCTTACTTACTCCTTGCTTCTGATTTAAAGCTAAGGAAACGGCATTTTTCGATATATTCAAATGTGTGGCAATATCAGTCATTGAAGGTTTCTTTTTACGTGACAACGCTTTCCAATCCTTTCATCTTGTGCTATTCTATGATTGACGTTACTTTACGTTTTTATTTTTGTCAAGTAACATCAAGTTAACTGCATTATGCCCTCAAGACGCTGTATTCATTGGAATCGGTGCCCTTAAATTAAAAAACTTAACCAACCACTTACGGACCGGGACATATACATATCCGTTTAGGTAGATAAGGAGAACATATTGTTTAAAACTAGATCATTACTGTTTCTATGCATTTTTCTGTTTTTTAGTAATTCGATTATTACGTTAATCATTAGTTACTTACCGGTCTATTTTGAAGATAAAGGATTTACAGGATCAGAGATCGGCTTCTTATTAGCGATTGGCCCATTAATCGGTTTATTCTCCCAGCCAATGTGGGGATATTTTAGTGATAAGTACAAAACAGTGAAAAAAACCTTACTCATTTGTTTAGTAGGTTTACTTTTTAGCAGTCTATTTTTATTTAAAATGGATACATTTACTTCATTAATTTTAATAGGAGCTTTCTTTTTTCTATTTATGTCAGCCCTCGGAGGACTGGGTGATAATCTTGCGAAAAAAACGTCGATGCAACGCGGCATCCCGTTTGGAAAAATTCGCATGTGGGGATCAATTGGTTTTGCCTGTACATCTTTAATAAGCGGGAAAATTCTATCAATCATCGGAATCGAATTCTTATTTTACCCTTTTCTCGTCATTGTGAGCATGACCATTTTAGTTGGCTTAACCTTAAGCGATGCGACGGTAAGCAGTAAACCCGTTGCCCTAGCCGATGCAGCAAAACTATTAATCAATAAAAAATTGGTATCCTTTCTCGTTATCGTCTTATTTGTCACAACAACACACCGTACAAATGATAACTTCATTGGCATGTATGTAACAGATATCGGTGGGGATGCCAGTCTAATCGGATGGGTATGGTTTATCGGCGTGTTCAGTGAAGCGCTTGTATTTGCATTTAGTGCCCTCTGGTTCAGACGCTTCCAACCGCTTACCTTCATTATTTTTGCAAGCTTATTGTATAGTTTTCGCTGGCTATTTATGTCTGCAGCTGATCAGCCGTTTGAGATTATGATCTTACAGCTGACACATGGCATCTGTTTTGCTGTTTTATACGTGGCCGCCTTAGAGTTTCTTAGTGATGTTGTTCCAAATGAGTTACAGTCCACTGGCCACTTACTATTCTTAAGTGTAAGCTTTGGACTTTCAGGCATTATTGGTGCTTTGTTTGGCGGGTTTACGCTCGATACATTTGGAGGTTCAGTCCTTTACGAGTGGTTAGGGTATATGGCCTTACTTGGATCGATTGGGCTCATTATTTATAAATTGTTTTATCGTGTCACACCTCAGAAACAAGTCTATCAATCATAAGAAAAAGACCCAGTCCGAATAAATCGGTTCTGGGTCTTTTTTGATTCATTTTTCACTTCTTACTAATGAATCCCATATACCCCATAAATACATAATCCCTAAGGCTCGATCATATAGACCATAGCCAGGCCTGCATACCTCATCCCAAAGGTGTCGACCATGATCAGGTCTAACGTACCCCGTAAATCCTGCTTCATGATAAGCTTTGACAATATCATAAATATCAACAGATCCATCTTCCGTCCGATGAGAGGTTTCAATAAAACTGCCATTTTCATAGACTTTGACGTTTCGAATATGAGCAAAAGGAATACGGTCGGCAAACTCTCTTACCATATCGCCCACATGATTAAGAGGGTTAGCCCCGAGCGACCCGCTGCAAAGTGTAATTCCATGATAAGAACTGTCCACTATACTGAGCAAACGGCGAATATTTTCTGCATTCGTTATGATTCGCGGTAACCCAAAGATTGACCAAGGCGGATCATCAGGATGGATCGCCATTTGAATATCATGAGCTTCAGCAACCGGAATAATTTCCTGCAAAAAATAACTCAAATTCTCCCAAAGATCCTCTTCCTTAATATCTTGATACGCCTCAAAAAGGTGGGCGAGATCAGCTAACCTCTCCGGCTCCCAGCCCGGCATTTTAAAATCAAGCTCATCGGAATTTTTTCGAACAATTTCTAACGGATTAATGTCTTCCACTTTAGCCTTGTCATAAAACAGTGCATGGGAACCATCATGCAAAGGTTCATTTAGATCGCTCCGAAACCAATCAAAGACCGGCATAAAATTATAACAGATTACTTTTACACCGACACTTGCCAGTTTCTCTATCGTTTGTTTATAGTTTTCAATATATTGATCTCTCGTATTCAAACCTAGTTTAATATCTTCGTGTACATTCACACTTTCTACCACGTCAATCGATAGGCCTGATTGATCGGCTTGCTGTTTGACTTCCTGGATTTTTTCAAGAGGCCACTCTTCCCCTACCGGTACGTCATGAAGTGCCCAAACAATTCCTTCGACTCCAGGAATTTGTTTAATGTGCTGCAATGAAATCGAATCATTAGTTTCGCCAAACCAACGGAATGTCATTTTCACTGCGCTTCTCCCTCCTTTCTTTTGATGGAGTCTATCACTCATGATTACTATTAATGGCATGCACGCTAAAATCACTACGTTTGATTTCAAAATCATCTAAATGACTCAATTGAATTGTTTTCGATTCACTAGGCCACAGATCAAAGAAATTGTCTGAACATTGAGCTTTGCCAACCGAAAAGTCTACCGTTACAAAGCGTGCTAGTTTGTCTGATGTTATGGTAATGGTTTGTTCGTTAGCATCATGCTTTACTTCAAGTTTTGTAAGAGGGTAAGTAATGTCTTTAAAATCTCTTAGGAAATAGACATTGTCTTGAAAGTGACCGTTTTTTGACTGTAAGCGGACAACCACTTCAGAAGCGTCGATCCCATCCAGAATTGCCTCTTCCGTGAATTCTGCAAGCTTGATGGTGTCATTGCTTTCAATATTAATTTCTAATTCTTTAGAAAAAACAGATGAACCACCAAACGTTGAAACTTCGAAAACAAGAGTATCTTTAAGCGCATCTAACCTATCATTGATGATCCATAGCGAGAGTGGACGCCCTGGGTCATGTTCTAAGCACGCCATTACTGGATCAAAGAACTTTTTGGCGTAGTAATGTGAAGCTTTCGGAAGCAGTTCATAATCGATCATTGACCAGCTTGTGCCCGGCCAGCAATCATTCAACTGCCAAATTAGTGCCCCACTTGTGAACGGTTTTCTCCGGCGATAATGTTCAATTCCATACTTTAATCCTTCCGCTTGGGTAAGCATAGAAAAATTCATATAGTCCTCAATCGTCTCAGGAACACCCGTATACCCTTCCATTAACAGGATACCTTTTTCATGAAAATGATCTTTGTTCCGATAAGACATTTCGTCACTTTTCCAATAAAACTGTCCGTCCGGAATGAACTTGTCTAGTGTATATCTATTGGAAGATGCGTGCATACCAAATTCACTCGAAAAAAGGGTGAGGTCTTTTTTATAATTTTTAAAAGATACGCCTTCAAGTGAAATATCCTGCTCAACAGGTTCTCCTATTTTACGGGGTTCTACATTCCCGTGCCACACTTGCCAATTATGGCGATCCCCGATATTTTCTGCATCAAGATCGTTGCCTCCAAAAGGAGAACTTGGCCAATATAAACGAGTCGGATCCAGTTCTTTTAGCTCTCTAGGAATAAGATGGTGATAGATTTTCTCTCCATAAAAGGGCGTCGTTATTTCCCCGCCTGAGCTTTTACGATCATAAATCCAGTCAATCTCATTATTTCCACACCACAAGGCAAGGGACGTGTGATTCCGCAACCGTTTAACAACTTTTGTTACTTCGTCTCTTACATTGTTCATGAAATTTTTGTTGTAATCAGGGTACAAGGCATTGGCAAACATAAAATCCTGCCAAACTAAAAGACCCAGTTGATCACATTGGTCGTAAAATATCTCCTTCTCATAAATTCCACCGCCCCACACGCGCATCATATTCATATGCGCATCCTTGGCTAATGCTAACAAGTCACGGTACCGATCGTCTTCTACCGCTCCGATAAAATTATGAACAGGAATCCAGTTGGCCCCTTTGGCAAACAAGCGAACCCCGTTTAGGTTAAATGTAAATAAGTTTTCGTTATTTTCATGTTTTTGCTCTACTTTCACTTCACGAATCCCAAACTTTTGCTGATGCTCATCAATCGTTTGATCCGCTTCATCTAGCAAACGAATCGTGCAATCATATAAATGAGGGGAACCTAAATCATGCGTCCACCATAATTTTGGGGAGCGAACATATATTTCTGCTTGGCCTGTGTCTTTTTCAATAAGCCCTTTAGCCGTATGTAGATCCTCCCCTGATGTTAACTCTACCTCAAAACGCAGCGATTCCTGATTATAAAATTGTTCACCAACGTCTACTTGCACGTTTACCGTTGCAGCTTCATCTGACAGCTCTGCGGTTTGGATAAACACACTATCAAATTTAGCCTTAATATGTTTCTTAAGTTGAACATCCTTCCAAATCCCTGTTGTAACTAGTCTTGGACCCCAATCCCAGCCAAAATTCATCGCTGATTTTCTCGCCCATATCCGTTCTTTTCCATAGCTGCACCAATAATCTCTTTCTTTTTCTGCAATATGAACAGAAAGCGGGTCAAATTTAACCGCTAAAACGTTTTTACCCTTTCGAATTTCATCGCTAATATCAAATGTGTGTTCTACGAGCATGTTAGCAGTAGAACCAATCTCTAAGCCATTTAAAAAGACGGTAGCGTACGTATCTAATCCTTCAAAGTTAAGCTCTAAACATTCTTCGTCATTACAGTTATCTTCCCAATGGAAAGTCGTTCGGTACCACCATTCCTTTTCTTCGATCCAACGACACTTTAAATCGTTATGACCGACAAATGGATCTTCAATTAAGTTTTTGTCTATGAGAGTAGAATGAACGTCGCCAGGAACATTGGTCGTCATCCAGAAATGGTCAATATAGTAAGGGGCTGAAATTTCTAATGGATTCATTGTGTTCGGTTCAAACCATTGTAGTTTCCATTCACTAGTAAGATTCATAAATTAGTCCTTTCTAACATTTAGTTTCGTATATTCCCTAAAAAATCACCATACACACTAGCCATCACCTTCTGTAAAATCAGCAAGCGTCCGAAATTGGGTGGGTGTCAGAGAGGTACTTTTCTTAAAGATTTGCACGAAATATTTATAGTCTTTGTACCCGACTAACTCGGCAACTTCATAGATTCGGTACGATGTTTCATTTAATAACAGTTTCGCTTGACGAATCCGCACATCATGCAAATAATCATTAAAGTGTTTACTCGTTTCTTTTTTAATTAGTTGGCTAAAGTGATTAGGTGATACGTTGATCACATCAGCCACTTCTGTTGCCTTTAAATCCTGAGCATAAAACTCGTTAATATAAGCGAGCGCTTTCTTAATTAACCAACGTTGGCCACCCTTTTTCATTACCACTTGTTGATGGGAGAAGAAATCCTTAAGGTCATCCATAAACAAACGACTCAGCTGTTGATAAGAATTATGAACGGTCACATTCACATCTTTAGTTATCCGCCCATGTAATCCTTCTGAAAAATCTTTGAATATCTTATTTTCTATCTCTACTAAAGCTTCTACTACACTTTCCAGTGGCCATTGATTAGCCCTAAAGGTTTCAAATAAACGATCGGTAATTTGCTGAAGCTTTTCTTCATCATGATCCTCGACTCGATTCAACTCTTTTTCATAAGTTACTGGATATTCATAGGTGAACTGCTTGAGAATATTAACCACATCCACTGCCTTACATACTTTTACATCAACGAACACCTGTCCTTGCATTCCTTTTTGCAACAGCTGAAAGTGACTGCGAAGGTCATCAACCGTTTTCGAAACGGGTGCATAACATAAGAACAGCTGAAAAGGCAACTTGTCTTTTATCCGAGTTAAAATCCTATGATACGTATCGTCCTCCAATTGTTCTTTTTCAAAAGTACAACAAGTTATGAGACGATTTTCTTCAATAAATAAGGAAACCGCATACATTCCAACGTTCTCTAATTCTTCTTCAATCAAAGACAGCCATTCGTGTTTCATCTGAGTGATTTCTTTGTCGGAAAAAGCTGACGTTTTTTCGCTAAAGCCTTGTATTTCAGTCGCTATTAATTGACATCCTGCTCCTAATTCCTTGTTTATCGCCTCATCGTCGTCATACTCTTCCCTTCCGATAGCAAAGGAAGACAGTAATTGTTTTAATTCTAAATGCAAACGATCCTGCTTTTCCTTGACTAAATGATCCCGAGTAATTTCTACAAGCTTCATCAGTTCATTGATATCGACCGGTTTGAGCAAGTAATCCTTCACACCTTGGCGCATTGCACGCTTAGCATAATCAAACTCATCATATCCGCTAATAATAATCATTCTTGTCTGAGGGTATTGACAACGAATTTGTTCAGCTAACTCTAACCCGTCCATCACAGGCATTCGCACGTCAGATAACACCAAGTCGACATCCTCTTCATCCATGAATTCGAGGGCTTCTTCCCCGTCGTATGCTTCTCCGACAACTTCAGCTCCCAAATCCTCCCAAGGGACGGTCCGACTAAGCCCCTGACAAATAATCGGTTCATCATCAACAATCAATACCTTAAGACTCATCTAGTTCACCTACACTTTTAGAGAAATCGTCCTTATCATTTTTCTCATGATAGGGCATCGTGACTCTTACCCAGGCACCTGGAGTATGTTTTTGTTTAATTTCAATTGAAGCCTTTGAACCAAATGCAAACATTAAACGATCCTGAATGTTTTGTAAGGCATAGCCAGCTTGTGCTGATAATTGAAAGTCACCGCTTGGAAACCCTTTTCCATTATCAATCACGTCTAACACCAACAGTTCTTTTTTGCGAAAACAACGTATATAAATTTTTTGCAAGGAGCGTTTTTTCTCAAACCCATGATGAATACTATTTTCGATTAATGGCTGAATCGTTTGTTTTAATAGTACAGCATCGACTATATCTGCATCATAATAAAT
Source organism: Halobacillus seohaensis (assembly GCF_042663045.1). NCBI lineage: Bacteria > Bacillati > Bacillota > Bacilli > Caryophanales > Bacillaceae > Halobacillus > Halobacillus seohaensis. The sequence goes on from NZ_JBHSZV010000047.1 coordinate 14,838, forward strand.
CGTGTACTGAAGTTTGTCGCCCATCCTTCTTTTTTGTAAATTTAAATAGCTTTGACTATAGGTCAATTCGTCTTTGAGAATGATCCACGGTTTCCCGCGATTCAGACTAATTCGGAACATTTTCGATAGCTGCTCAATCATTTCACTCGTTTCATAGGCTTTCTCCATCCGGGCCGTCCACCGAATCATGTCCAACGTGTTATAAAGAAAGTGGGGGTTAATCTGGCTTTGCAATAATTTCAGTTCCGACTCTCGATTCTGTATTTCCATTTGGTATTCGTTTTCAATTAAATGTCGTAAACGCTCCACCATCTGATTAAATCGTAGGCCAAGCACGCCAATTTCATCTTTTGAAGTCACGGTAACATTCGCAGAGAAATCACCTTTTTCAACTTGTTGGGTTTGCTTTCCTAGGTCAATGATTCGCTTAATATTAAAATGGTAAAACCCTAGAAGCGCGAGAATCCCGAAGACCGTAAGCACAATCATCATAACCCGAATCGAGCCTTGGATCCCGTTTATTCCTTCCGCTACACTTTCTTCATTTACGATTCCCAGTACAACTAAATCCGTATCTTGAACTGGCTGAGTGACTGCATTATAATCTGTACTGTCTTCTTGATAACTTAAAGTCATCGAAGTAGTCGGATTCTTACTTAAAGATTCAACAATTTCACTTTTCGGATAAGGTTGCCCAATCAGATCCGAATTAGGATGCATGACCACTGATCCGTTCTGATTTAAGATAACCATTTGTTCTAAATCTTTAATATCTGATTCAATCAGCTGGTACAACATTTCAGCATCTAAACGAACCGTGACCATACCTAAAGGATTAGAGACATTATTTATGTCATTGATCACGCGATATAAACTGATCACAGTATTCTCACGTCCCCAGAAATCCTCAATGGTGTAAGCATCACTCCAGTAAGGTTTACCTGTTAAGTCATACGCATTCTGTTTCCATCGGTCTTCGTTCATTTGAGTGAGTGGCGTTCCAATATCGATACGCTTCTCTTTCGTATCAAAAAGCGAAATCGAAGTGAGATACGATTTAGACGTCAGGTGAAAAGTCGTAAATCCGATAATCTGCTCTTCTAGATTTCTTAAACGCATACTATTCTCCGGCGTATCTTTCGTTTCCAAGAAGGACCGGATGTCTTCACTATAGATCATATAGGAGGAAATATCCTCGATATCTTGTGTCACCGCTGAAAGATTCTGATCCACTTTATCCAGGTGATCTCTTGTATTGGCGATAGCCTGCTCTTGTACCGCTTGATTCGCTTGAGAATAAATAAAAATACTAAACCCAAGCATCGGCACTAGAACGAGAACTAGAAAAATAAAAAGGAATTTCCATTGAAGCTTCCAACCGAAAAAAAAACTTAATCGACCCATACCATCAACCTCAATCTTTGGATGTTTACATTAAGCTTATCCTTTCACGGCTCCTGCTGTCATCCCTTTTACCAAATGTTCTTCTAAAAGCATATAAATCACAATCGTAGGAATAATCGCTAAGGTTAGCCCAGCCATTTGCGCCCCATAGTTTGTTGTATATTGTCCGGCAAAGTTGGCGAGACCTAACGGTAGAGTTTTTAACGATTCTTCATTAATAAGTACTAAGGCAAATGAAAATTCGTTCCAATTGTTAATAAAGTTTAGAATAACTACAGTAGCAAGAGCGGGTCTTGTCATCGGAAGAATAATCGACCAAAAGATACGAAACACGCCGCAGCCATCCATGATTGCCGATTCTTCAATATCTTTTGGAAATGCCTTCATGAAACTGACTAAGATAAAGATGGTAATCGGCAGATTGAACGCAATGTATGGAAAAATCAACCCCACATGGGTGTTTAATAACCCTAAATTCTTCATGAGCAAAAACATCGGTACTAATGTAGCATGAATAGGGATTAATAAACCAAAGACGAAAAATCCATACATGTATTTCCCCCATTTAAAATTAAACCGTGAAAGGAAATACGAGGCAAAGGCACCAGCTAACACGGTTATAATCACCGCCACTACTGAAACGATGATACTATTTAAAAAGTACGTGTCTAACCGTGCCGTCTCCCAGGCGGTTTGATAATTTTCAAATAACCAATGAACAGGAAAAGCAAAGGGGTTTTCTGCAAACTCCGCATTCGATTTAAATGAATTGATAACCATCCAAAGAATTGGATAGGCATTAATTAATCCATAAATAATTAATATTGCATATATAATTGATTTTTTCGTGAACTTCTTAGATTTGAGTTTTGATTCATTTAGGTAAGATTTCGTTTTTTTCGTTGTATGTTCCACATGATCTCTCCTTCCCATTTAAGATGATTTTTTGCGCAGGATACGTGTCGATAAGTACACAAGACCTAAACTGAAGAAGAAAATAAATAACGATAACGCACTACCATACCCGTAACGCGTAGAAGAGAACGTCTGATCAAACATGTACATCGCTAAAACTTCTGTAGAATGTCCCGGCCCACCCGCCGTCATGACATAAATTAAATCAAATGTCCGGAGACTTCCGCTGATACATAAAATAACAGCGACTATAATCGCGTCCCTCATCATCGGAAGAGTAATGTGAAAGGTCTTGTTCCAACCGGAAGCACCATCAATCTCTGATGCCTCATAAATCTCTCGAGGAATGTTTTGTAGTGCAGCCATAAAAATAATTAAGTAAAGTCCGACAAACTGCCAAATTATTGTAATTGAAACAGAAAACATAGCCCATTCAGGATCTCCCAGCCAATTCTGAGCGAGTTGTCCTAACCCGATGTTTTCAAGTAACTGATTGAACAAACCCATTCTAGAGTTATACATCATCCCCCACACTAGTGAAATGATAACTGTCGAAATGACAACAGGCATGAACCCAATCGTTCTAAAAATTTTACCGCCTTTTAATTTGCGATTTAATAATAGTGCCATAAACAAGGCAATTGGAATTTGACCGAAAACAGAAGCACCAACAACAATCAAATTGTTTTTTAAGGCTTGCCAAAAAATTGGATCAGATAGAGCTTCACGGAAGTTAGCTAATCCGATAAATTGCATTTCCGTAAATCCATCCCATTGCATAACGGAATAATAAAATGAAATGAGAATCGGAATAATAGCAAAGACCATATAAATAATGAACGCTGGAGCCAACCCTATAATCGCAGGCCATTTACTTCGGCTTAATAGATGCATCGTCTCCCACCTTTAAATGGGAGGAAATCAAGGACGAATCCCCCTTGATTTCCAACCAAACAATTTTTATTTCTGCTTATCTACTGCTTCTTGCAACTGTTCGCCTAACTCTTCCGGAGTCATGGTGCCTAACGTTATTTCTTGCAAACCGGAATTAATTGTATCGGTCACATCCGTTGGCAATTTGGCATCGTAAACAGGTACAATATTTTCACTAGTTAGCTCAGAAACTTCTTTCAAAAGTGGACTAACATCATCTGGAGCTTCTATATCAGCAGCAACGAGAATGTCTGCTTTCATTAATTCCTTATAATAATCCTCTGAATAAAAGAATTTCAGAAATTTTTCTGCAGCTTCTAATTTTTCCCCTTCTAACTCACTGTTAAGAGCGATCCCTGTTCCTGTAACAGCAGAGACAGCATCTGGATCTCCTTCGCCACCTTCAATTTCAGGGAACAAAGCCATGCCAATGTTCTTATCAGGTGCAGCTTCTAAGGTTGGTCCAAGCGACCATGCCCCATCAATCATCATAGCTGCCTCCCCTAAGATAAATAAATCTCTGTGTTGTATATTATCAATGGAGTTAAGATCTTCATTAAAAGCTTCCATTTCAGCTAACTCTTGAATGACGCCAACACTCTCAACAAACTTTTCATCCGTGAATTTCTTTTCTCCTGTATCTAAGACCTGAGTTAAGAAATCATCACCCGTCATACGATCAGCAATTGTACTGATATAAGAAGATTGTAATACCCATTGAGCCTTATTACCGAGCGTAATCGGAATCGTATCATTACCCTTTAACTCCTTAACAAGTTCTTTAAATTCGTCATACGTTTGTGGAAACTCATCATAACCTACTTCACTTAACATATCTTTGTCATAATAAACCAGACTAGTTGGAGTAACGTTAGCTGGCAAAGCATATTGTTTACCATCGATCTGGTAATCTCCCAATTGACCTTCAGGAATTAAACCATCCCAGTGATCTAGAATGCCATCAATCGGCTGAACAAGTTCCCCATCCACTAAAGGCTTCAACTCAGCTCCTGGAAACGCTTGAACTAAATCTGGCAACTGCTTACCAGCCGCTTGCGTTTTTACTTTTACTTTAAATTGATCATGTGCAATGTTTTGTTGGTTAATCACGATATCTGGGTTTTCCTCCATAAATTGCTCAACCCGCGCTAAACTAGCATCATTCTGCGGTGAAGGTTCTGTCCAAATATTCCAGAAAGACAATTCAATCTTGTCACCATCTCCCCCATCAGAATTACCAGAAGCTTCATCATCACCACTACCAGAACAAGCCGACATAAAAACTAAAATTAAGATCATAAGGCCCAAGAAACTACGAACTTTCATACTTTTCAAAATGTAACTCCCCCTTTATGATTAGTAAAGCGCTTACATTTAGATTATAAACAGGATTTCATTATCTGATAATACGAAAAAATTAAGATTATATCCTAAATTTTCACGCAACTATCAGAAATTTTAAAATTTTCACTAGAAAAAGAGTTTACTTTCCCGTTTTATATTTTACATTTCGTTTATGTATGACTGGACCGGATAAATTCAGACAAAAACCCCCCAGATATACAAGATGATACATGAAAACTCGTATATCTAGGGGATGATTTTATATTAAAATAAAGGTGGCTAAGTTAAGAAATAAACTTAGCCATTACTCATTTTCCTGCGTGTTAGCAATTACAAATATAACTATACATATCTTGTTTATTAGTATACACCAATAGAAAAATGATGATAGATCATATAAAATACCTCCGTTTGCCGAAAAAACTAATGAGAAGCATCATTCTATTTATGGATCATTTACTTAAGAATCCTTCATTCTTTCCAACCAAAGCTGGAACAAGTCATAATATTAGATTGGATTTTCACAGCTGCTTCCTCGTTATACATATCGACCGCAAGATTACGATCATTCACTATACTCAAAGTTAGCACAACTTCTTCATAGCTGAATAGATTCACTTCCTAACTGCTGAGGATAACATCACTCGAAGATCCGATGTCCAGCACTTCGACATTATATAAAATCTCTCCATAAAATCCCTTCCTCTTTCACCTGTGGGACAAGCATTGGACTTAAATGTAAATCTACCATGGCTACCTTTAAAGGGTTGTGGATTAATCATGAAGGGGAGTGAATGTCTGACTCCAGATGATGTATTTTATAACTTCAACTCATGGTACAAGAGGGAGCAACTCACTAAGCATTTTAGGGTTTTTCGACGGACCCATCAGGTTGACCTAACACAAAGTCTGTCAAAGGTGCTGTCACAATAACCTCGCCATCTTGCTCAGTTAAAGATACCTTAATGCCCCCATCTGTAACCATCTTCTCTACCTCATCTTGAGTGATTTCTTCATTTAACTCTAAGTTGTTACTAGTACAAAAAGGCTCCCCATTTGTCTCGAACTTGCCTAAACTTTCATCGTCCTGAAGCATATTCCGACTATCCATGGTTTCATTCCACTTCTCGTCCACCAAACCTTTTAATTCGCCAGTTACTTCAATATCGATCAAAAACGGCTCTATTGATTCTTGGTCTTGGACATTGTTTTGCATACACACTTTAGGTGCCAATATATGAAGTTCCTCAACAAATGCTACATTACTTTCCTCTTTAAGAATACTTATCCTTTCTGTCTCCGCTGCTTCCCCGTTGCAACCAAATAACAATAATAAGACAAATATACTTAGATTTTTGATTTTCATTATATCCCCTCCAAGCGACACCATTCGTTGTTAGTTTCCTAACATTATGTCAAAACTTGGTAGATCACTCAACCTTCTATATAAAAAAATAATAGATTACAATCTGTTAAATTAACGATCAGGATTGTTGAAGACTCGATTCCGAGATGATTGAGATGAAAGGTAGCTGGGCAAGGAGTCGCTTTGCCATATAACTGGGTTCGAAATCGATGACAGAAAGCGAGTCGTTTCCCCTAACCCTGTTTCTCCACCCATAGCAACGGAACAATAGAAAAACCCACTTATTAAAATAAGTGGGCTGTATCCTTCTGGCATTGCATTTCAACGGGAATCAGACGCGGACAAACTTCACACAAACGGGTTCAGGAACATGCACCCCGGATTGGATGAGGGATAGGATTCCTGTAGATTTGTCTCTTTCATACAATGTCATCGTATTTGATTTTTGATTCGTAGCGATGAGAAATTCTTCGGAAGGATCTAGTACAAAGTCACGCGGCCAATTTCCTTCTGTTGAAGTCCATTCGATAAACGTTAATTGACCAGAGTCTTGATCAACCTTATATACCGCAATGGTGTTATGTCCGCGATTTCCGGCGTACACATATTGTCCATCAGAGGAAATATGAATGGCACTTCCATCATTCGTTTCATTAAAGTCTTCGGGGATCGTGGAAATAGACTGTTGTTCTGTAAAACTTCCATCTTTCTCATCATAATGAAGGACAAGGACTTCTGAGCTTAGCTCGGTCATAATATAGGCGAACTTTTTATTCGGATGGAAAGTAATATGTCGTGGTCCGCTACCAGGGTTTGTTTTTAAAACTTGTGCCTGATTTAATTTTCCATGATCAGCAGCGTAAGTAATCACGCGATCACTTCCTAGGTCAATCGCAATAACGTATTTTTCTTCTGGTGTGAAGCCTGCAAAATGCATGTGAGGTTTTTCCTGTCGCTCGTGTGGACCAGAGCCCTCGTGTTCCATAACAGATGTGGCAGGATTCAGGGATCCATCATCATTTGTTAGATAAGATACAATTTTAGTTGTATGATAATTGGCTGTTACCACATTGCTTGTTTGATGATCGACACTCACATGGCATGGAGGAGATCCTGCAGAGGTTTGACTATTTAACTTTGTTAACTCCCCTGTTTCACCATTTATTGAAAAGGCCGTAACGCCACCATTTTCTTCTTCTTTCGTGGCTGCATATAAATTTTTCTGATCGTCACCTACTGTAACATACGTAGGGTTTTCTAATTCAGCAGCTAATTTCACATCACTTATTTCTTTGTTGTCCGTATCAAGCGTGAACTGATAGACGCCTTTACTGTCCTGTTTTGTATAAGTTCCAACATATCCTACATACTTTGCCATTGTAAAACTCCTTTAAAGATTAGTATGAAAATCTCACTAGCTAAACTGTCCTTCCTAAGTATCTCATAAACTGTTTCAGTCCTAAATAAATAACCTCTATATTAAACCGTGTTTAAGAGACAAAAACCTGTCCATTGTTTCGTCCCTAACAGCCTACCTAGCGTGAACAACGAATGTACATAGTCCGCGGGTGAATATAAATGTTCCGTTCTTTTATTCGGAGGAACAGACTGTGGAAAAAGAATGCATAAGGAGGCTCAGCGCACGCCCACGGAAAGCGAATCCTTCCCCCACCGCCTCTTTCTCCACACAATCACCTCGGAAATACACCCAGTCTCAAATGTCCAATTTCCTTTTCATTTCTAAAAGTTGTTGAAACTCCTTTTCTAATTCTTCAGATGGTTCAATACTTAAACGGCTGAGCACTTCTGATATTTTTGTTTGAAGGACGAGCCGTTGATCTTCCTCTGTATTTCGCTTCTTTTGCTGTTTCCTATTTTTAAAGTGATGATAGGTTCCTTCAAACAGTTCAATTTCTTTATTCCTAATAGCTAAAATTCGTGTGGCAATATTCTCGATGAAACGTCGATCATGGGAAACAACGACCACGGTGCCTTCATATTCTTTTAAGAGCGATTCCAATGCGCTGGCTGCTTCAATATCGAGAAAATTTGTCGGTTCATCCAAAATTAACGTATTAATATCGCTCAAAAATAGTTTCGCCAGCGCTACTTTTACTCGCTCTCCGCCACTCAAAACCTTTACAAACTTATCAACATCTTCTTGAATGAAATGAAGTCTGGCAAGCACCGTACGAATGAGAGTTTCATCCTGCTTAGAAGTAGAGCTAACGTTTTCTAATATCGACTTTTCAACATCTACTATGTTTAAATTTTGACTAAAGTAGCCTATCTTCATGGATGGAGAAATCGTGATACCCTCCTCATGATTGATGACTTTTTTCAAAAGAGTGGATTTCCCACATCCATTCGGGCCGATAATCGCTAGTTTATCACCACCACGAACATTAAAACTTGTTTTCTTCCATAGAACACGCTTACCAACGCCCCCTGTAACATCTTCTACCCGAAGAATAATCCTTCCCTTAAACGTGTCTTCATTCGGCAAATTCATTTTAATCGGAGGATTTTTTTTCACTTTTTCTACCTTTTCTAGTTTTTCTAATCTCGTTTCGATTGCTTTTCCCGTTTTTTGTAGCTTCTTTTGTTTCTTGGCAAAGTATGGTTTAGCACCCGTTATTTTTGCTTCTGATTTGCTTACATTTTTAGGAGTTTTCGTAGCTTTTTCAGCTTTTCTCTCTTTTAATTTCAAGGCGTCTTCTAGCTGTTTTTTCTTTGCCTCATATTTTTCATAGGCTACTTGCTTTTGTCGGTGCTCCAACTCTTTTTGTACTGCATAATCACTATAGTTGCCTTTAAAGTCCTTCAACTCCCCTTCGTTAATTTCCCATATCCTTGTGCAAATAGCATCAAGAAATGCACGATCATGGGATACAATCACAAAAGCGCCTTTCCAATGAAGGAGTTTCTTTTCCAACCATTCAAGATGTTCTGTATCGAGATTTGTGGTTGGTTCGTCTGCAAGCAAAAGTCCTGGTGCCTTAGCAAGTGCTTGATTAATGTATTCCTGTGTCACTTCTCCTCCACTTTTCGTTGAATCGGTTATTTTTAGCTGTGGCAAAAGTTGAGATTGAACATGACGAATAATGTTTCCGTTTTCTGGCGATACCTTTCCAGCCAAAACGTTTAATAGCGTTGTTTTTCCACTTCCATTGTATCCAACTAATCCAATTCGATCATTATTGTAAATGTGTAACTGGTCAACATCGAGTAATAAACGGTCCTTAACATAATGCTTTAGATTGTGTGCTTCTAATAGCATAAAAACGCCCCCATTTTTTTAAGGGGCAAAAAAATGCCCCCTATTTAATTCAGAATAGGAGGCATAGGTATAGGTGGACACCAAAAAAAAGAGACTTCTCCTTTTTGGTTCAACTATAGAAATCCCAATCCTATTCTGAAAACTTTGATTAAAGGCATCAAAAATAAAGCAGTAACGTTCATCTGCCAAACCATACCTTCAATTTCTGGTTTTCGTAAAATAGGATTAGTACTTCATGTAGTTGGTTCACCCTTCCGCTCTTTTATTTATAGTTACTTTAAACGATACTTAAAAAACTGTCAATTTATTTTAAGTATCGTTTATCAAGAAAATTAAAGAAAGGAAAATCAATGTATGGGTTGCGGTTCCCTTGAATTTCATAGATCGCTTGATTCCGGTGCTTTTCATAAAGATCTGGTAGAAAGCTCAGATGCCAATCTAGTAAAAGCTGCGCATCGATTTTTTCTTTATGATCCTGTTTAATTTGGTCAGGATATCTTATTAAAAAATACAGCACGGCCCTTGCGACTGTCCCTTTCCCATATTCAGGTTCAAACCGTCCCTCATCTGCTTTACCACACGCTTCTTCTATTCGATTAATTTTAAATCGATCCGGATTATAATCTAAAAAATCATGATAAGGGTAATTGCTTCTAATTGAATTACAAACAGGTTCACAGGTAAATAAGTGATGCAGGTCGCCGCGCATCGGTTCCTGCTCATTGAACCAAGATTGGGGAACAGTATGCTCGCAATTATATTTGAACTTCTTTTCGATCTGTTCCATCCTCTCTAGATCACACTCCGAAGCCCTTTTTATTTCTGCTTTTCGTTTTTTAGAGGTTGCATAGTCCTCACTGATCACCTCTTCTGCATACCTTTTTTGCCCAGAATAAATACTTGTGAGGGTTCCATCCGGTCTTAAATCAACCCATGGGTAAACATACTCACTCGGGTCGTATCTTACCTCATTCTTATGGGTTTGTTTGAGTAACTGACTTAATAATTGAATCATTTCCTGATCGTTATTATTTTCAATATCGATATTGCTATAATAGCGTTCAACCGTACGCGTATCTTTTTCCTCATCAAAATAAACCTTTTCGTTTTCTTTCATCTTGACTTTCGTCTCAGAGAGTTGGGAAAGAACAGTGTTCAGACGCTGTTGATCTGTTGTCACTGGAATAAACCTTTCCTTTTGTTGTTGGGTTAAAACCATTTTCATTCCCCCTCATTGATCAAAACATCTTAAAGATGATCTAAGATAGTCCATTCCCTTCAGACGATGGAAAATAACTTTTACAATTGATTTTGTTTTCTACTGATTCCTCTTCAACACTAAGTTCGATATTGCACTCAAAAATCCTCTTATACTTAGCGAACATTTTGGAGATCTTAAGTTGACTCAATTACTGTTTCCTAAGACGATCAGAGGAATGGATTTGAACGATCATTTGGCCATCCACTGATTTAGCCCGAATTAAAATAGGCTGGTTAAATTCATTTTTAAACGTAAAATCTGGCCCGTACCAACTAACCGTAGCGTCCCGGCCAGTTGGAACATAGGGAACTTTCCTACTATGCGAATAGCGCTCCACAATTTTAAGGCCCGCCTCATCTACTGCATTAAACAATGTTGAGGAAACTTGGCAAATCCCACCACCAATATCTTCCGCTAACTCACCCTTCACAATAACTGGTGCACGCACGTATCCTTTTTCTTTTGTTCGTTTTCCAACTACTTTGTTAAAAGAAAATCGTTCTCCCGGAAATATAACATGATTATTAATCGCTTTTGTCGCAAGGGAGATATTGTTCACCCTGCCTGTATTGTTCATTTTAAAGTACGTCCCATAATTGCCAATTTGTTTCACTCTTATTTCCTCAATCAGTTCACTATCTACTTGTGGATAGACAGGTGTCATCGGAACTTCTGTCTTAACTTGACGACGCGTATAAAAGTGATGATAAAACGATTCACTTATTTTAGTACGATCTACTTTCGTTCCAGTTTTTCCTTGAACAATGCTTTCATCCTCAGAGATGGTTGCATTTACTGGTGGTTCAGCCAATTTATCGTCTAATTCATCAATAAGTGACTCAAATTTAAGTTGATTCACAAACTTTTCATCAAGGTAGGGAATAGTAAAATCAGATCTATGAATTGTTTCAATGGTTTCTCCATCATCCGTAAGCACAAATGAATCAGACGTATTTTCTTGTGGCATTATAAAAAATAATAGGAAAGATAAAAACATAAAATTCATCGCCAATCACCTCTTATCGTAGTATGAATGAATGAGATGATTTCATGCACTGTTCCTAAATCCACATTTGTCTTTTATCAGGGATGGTGTTGTAGATTGGATGGGAAACTGGTCGCTTTCCGCAGACGATCCCCCAAATCTCCTCGTTCGTCCGCGAAAAATTATTCGTTCCCGTGAGCCTTCTATATTTCTAATAATGGAACCATAATTCTTCTCTTCGAAACTACTCACAATAACATTTCATTACCAAAGACTTATGATAAAAGTAAGAAAACTCTGCCTTTTACCACTATAGACATAAACTATTGACCTAAGTCTTCACGACTATTAAGATTACCGAAAGATAAATATAAACGACGTCTCTTTGGCAATTTTCATGAAAGATGAGGGTCAGAAATGCTTTACCGTATGACGGTATATATCCTTGGAATGTTTGTAAATTATCTTGGTGTCGCTCTTTTGATTAAAGCCACCTTAGGAGCAGGGTTTTAGACCGCTTTGTTTGTCGGGATTTCAGACAAACTTGGCTTAACCGTAGGCATGTGGTATGCGATTTTCCAGCCCTTCTTCATTTTCGTCAATGGATGGTTAATGAAACAAAAGCCCGAAATTAAAGCCTTACTACCCCTTGTTTTAGAGAGTTTAATTTTGGACTTTTGGGTAGAAATAGTTTTTAGTACTATGAGTTTAGCCTCCGCTCCATTTATTGTTCAGCTAATGGCTCTGTTTTTTGGTATAACTTTTAGTGCGCTCGGCGTATCGATTTACATTTTACCGCAGCTTCCACGAGCACCTGTTGATCAATTATTCTTGGTGATCGCTGAGAAGCTCAACATCAGCTTACGCTTGAGTCAGACAGCGGTTGCACTTACTACGTCATCGTCCGCCTTACTAATCGGAGGCCCGGTCGGCCTTGGTACCGTACTCGGCGTTGCTTTCGCCGGCACCCTTATTCAGTACTTTTACACGATTGGTTTTCCTATCTATTATTTGTATCACCCGCTCTATCGACAAAGGTTTCAACCGTTGCTCTAGAAAGACCCCCTTTGCCCTACAACAAAGTATGGTGGAAGGGGATCTTTTTCATAGCTGCCATGTTGTTCGTTCATGAATTAACCTCGTACATAACTGCAGAACTTAAATACAAAAAAAGCACCACTCATATATACAGAGTGGTGTGCCGACATGCGATTTATCTGAAATTTTTAAAATTCTTCGTAAGTAGCTGGATCTTGATCGTTTATTCTACCATCGGGACGAGTTAATTCCAAAATCATGTTCATTTCTGTTTCATTTAGAGAAAAATCAAAAATTGATAGATTTTCAAGTTGTCGTTCAGGAGATGTAGATTTCGGAATGGGGACTGCCCCTAGTTGATAATGCCAACGTAATATAACTTGTGAAATCGACTTGTCATGATGGTTGGCAATCTTTCTAATAGTTTCATTTTGTAAAACGGCACTTGCCCGAGCTAATGGACTCCAGGATTCTGTTTTAACGTTGTGCTCTTCGTGCCAAACTCTTTGATGTTCCTGGTTAAAAAATGGATGCAATTCTATTTGATTGATACTTGGTTTCGTGCCCGTTTCCTTTTCTAAACGCTCCATATGTTCAGGTAAGAAGTTACAAACACCAATCGAACGAATCATTCCCCACTTTTTAGCATCGATTAATGCTTGCCAAGCTTCAACATAGTTCCCTTGATTAGGATTAGGCCAATGAATAAGATATAAATCATAATAATCCAGATTGGCACGATATAACGATTCTTGAATGGTAGTGACAGCTTTATCGTATGCTTGATAACGACCAGGTAACTTTGACGTAATTCTTAACTCTTCTCTTGGAACCGAACTACGTCGAACCGCTTCACCTACAGTTCCTTCGTTTTCATAATTATAAGCTGTATCAATGAGTCGATAACCTGCATTAATTGCATTATTTATAGCATCGGCACCTTCATTTCCATTTAGTTTATACGTGCCAAAACCTATAACAGGCAAAGTAACGCCATCATTAAGTGTGATCTCTGGAATTGATGTGCTCATAACTAATCACTCCTTTCCATAATATTCTAAGAATATCACCTATGTGGATAGAAATCCAAAATAATTGAGCTACTGTGAGATTAACACCTGCCTCCAGCGCAAGCACATTAACATTCGCTGTAGTCAGCCACTTTCCCCAATATATTTCTCCAACTTGCCTTCTTATTGAACGCCTACAATCTGCTTAAATTCTTTTATATTAACCATATTCCACGAAAATTGTATACTGTAGTTTCCCCAATCGACTCCGGTCATTAAACCAGATACATATATACCACCAAATAAAACGATGATTATTGTAGTAATAACAAAATAGTACTCTACACGTTCCTTCATACTCATTCTCCTTAAAAATATTTAAATTCAAGAAAAAAGCATACAAAAACGAGATTTTCCTTTTGAATTGTTGTACCGCTTTATAGTAGGAAACTAAGAGTTTGGGGGTTATGGATGCATCTTTTTCATAATACACTAGTTCCAACTCCCTCTTAGGGCTAGTAAAGCAGAAATGATAGTCACAATATCACTATGATCAGTTTAAATCGCTTCACCCTCATCCCCCACCTTCTCAGCTTACTGTTATCAATAGTTTATGTAAAATTCCGGAAAGTATTTGATAGTAAAAAGAAACATTTTAACTAATGGCTCTGTTAAATAGTGTTGTTGATTTTTGTTAAACACCGTTAAATCCCCATTATCTCAAGGGAGGGTTTGACTTCTTTGGTGGATGGGATACAATCATTTCCCATCCACCAAAGAAGTCAAATACTTAAAAATATAGAATAAATAAAATGAGTTGCTCCATAAAGAATCCAATATAAAATAAAAACATCTTGAAAAATGTATATTTTTGATTTATTTCCTAAAAATATCTTTACAAACAAAAGAATGAATCAGGGGTGTACATGAGATGAATTGGAAAAAAATAACGATATTTTTTTTATTGTTCTCACTTCTAATTTTACCTGTGCCACAATTCAACTCCCATAGTCCAGTTCACGCCTTCACGGAGCAAGTCATTCAACAAGGTGCGGTAGGAAAGGATGTTATCGAATTACAGGCTCGCTTAAAACATTTAGGTTTTTATACTGGAGCTGTAGATGGTGTGTTTGGATGGGGTACTTACTGGGCCTTAAGAAATTTTCAATATGAATTCGGAATGGATATTGATGGTCTTGCAGGACCGCAGGCTAAGGATAAATTAGTTAAAGCAACTAAAGGGTATGAGAAACATCTTCCCTCAGGCCAACAAAATACACCTGCAGAACCAACAGCAACAAATGTCCCAGGTGGATACTCAAAAAATGAAATACAATTAATCGCCAACGCCGTTTATGGAGAAGCACGTGGAGAACCATACGAAGGACAAGTTGCTGTAGCTGCTGTCATTCTCAATCGGGTGGATAGTGCTACATTCCCGAACTCAGTTTCAGGAGTTATTTTTGAACCTCGAGCTTTTACTGCCGTATCAGATGGCCAAATATGGTTGACACCAAATGAACAAGCAAAAGAAGCTGTACTTGATGCAATGAATGGATGGGATCCCTCATTAAACGCGACTTATTATTTCAATCCGGTAACAGCTACTTCAGATTGGATATGGTCCCGACCACAAATCAAAAAAATCGGCAAACATATATTTTGTAAATAGAGAACTTCCCCACCTTCTCTATTTTACTTCCTACCTCTATTTATGTATGATATCTTTTCCTTTGATAAAGGGTTTTTATGAAAGGAATCCCTAAACCTTTACCAGATCTTTGGTAAAGGTTTTTTTATTTGGCTGTGTTTAATATGGAAGACTTGAAATCGGAAAAATAGAGCTCTTTTTACTTTTCAACTCGTATGGTTTAATTAAAAGCATCTACAATTCCAATAATACCTACTACAACAAAAAATATCCCAATAATGCTTGTAGACCTCTTAAAAAAAGTTGAAGGTCCGTCTGCATCCTTTGTTTTCCAACTTTCTCCTATTAACCACCACGAATATGGTGAAGTTATTCCCCAA
Source organism: Halobacillus seohaensis (assembly GCF_042663045.1). Classification (NCBI taxonomy): domain Bacteria; kingdom Bacillati; phylum Bacillota; class Bacilli; order Caryophanales; family Bacillaceae; genus Halobacillus; species Halobacillus seohaensis. Next base: position 30,405 of record NZ_JBHSZV010000047.1, read on the forward strand.
ATACCGACTGTTAAGAAAAAAATACCCAAAAACATAAAAAACCTCCTACTAATGAATTTTTCTCTGACTTAATTATACGTTCTGTATGATCGCGAAGTTTCATTCTTATTAACCTAACTTGCATCGTTACTTCAATGTAGAAAGCGATCCCTTATTCCCTCTATCCCCTGCCGTAATGTTTATTATAGATAGATTGTTATACCTCTTATCACTCACAATTCAATTAAACTTTGTTGTTTCATTTATTCTTTTTGCATGCGAGCTGATTTAGGTTTAAATGTGAGAAATTAAAGGAATGACCCATAACACCTTTTTCAAAAAACATACGTGCGATTAGGAGCGTAAAAAGAATGGTTTGATCCTTGAAATTACGTGATCAAGGTCACATTAGACTTTAATAGAGTGATCAATAATTCTTACCATTACTTATCTATAGGAGGGCACAAGATGAGGTATGCAGGTGTAGGCTTAGTTATGCTAGCCGCTATATGCTGGGGCATTAGTGGAGGAATTGCTGATATTTTAATGAACAAAGGCTGGGATCCAATTGTAATCTCATTTTACCGAGGTGCTGTTGGATTTATATGTTTTTTCGCTTGGTTTCTCTTTCGCTTTAGACAAAATTGGATTATCTCTACTCGTTTATACGTATGGTCCCTGTTAGCTGGTATTGGTGTTGCCGGAAATTTCACTTTTTATTTTATAAGTATAGAAGCCTCAAGCGTTGCTGTGGCCGCTACTTTAATGTACACCGCCCCTGTGTTTGTCCTTTTAATATCCTTTTTATTACGGATTGAATATTCTACTTGGTTTAAATGGGGGTGCATTACTGGTGTACTTATGGGGATCATTCTGCTGACAGGTGCCTACAACACCGAATCAATTTCTGTGAGTTTTCTAGGGGCGACAACGGGACTTGCTTCTGGCCTTTCCTATGCATTGTTTATATTCGGGTTTAAAAATGCCTCTTCTATCGGTAGGCCACAGACCACGTTAACCATCGCCTTTTTTTCATTTTGTCTCATCCTTTTTCTATTTACGGACGAGGATGAAGTAGCAGCTGTGGTGACATCAAGCGATATAGGATGGTTTCTTCTATTAGGGCTACTAGGTGCTGGTATTTCATTTATATTGTATTTGATTGGCATTCGATGGACTGCCGCATCAACTGCTTCAATGGTCGCTATGGTAGAGCCAGTGACAGCTTCATTATTTGGTGTTCTGCTTATCGGAGATCATTTAACCACTATTCAAATTCTTGGAATGGTGCTCATTCTGGTTACGATCACCGTACTTAGCGTCAAGCAGTCCAGAAAGCAGGGGGACGGTTCTCGTGCTTCCTGAGGCTCAAAGGAAGAAAGCCCAGGGGACACCGGGGACTACGGATGATTTATAGAACGCTTCCGTTTTAAGACTCGTCAAGGTTGTTTCAATTCTACAATAGTGGATTTACCGTGCATGATTGCTGTAATGATTTAGCAGTTTCGTTGTTTTTTTATTTGAGTTGGTTATGCATATTCCCTAATGTAATAAACACCATCTGAAGGACAGGTTCATGGACTTGGAAGTCCATGAACCTGTCCTTCTACTCTTTTCATAATTCAGACACAAAGATATGTACGATTTGTGAATACATTCACAAACTATGGAAATAAATGCTTATCCCCTATATACTTAAAGTGTAAAGAAAAACATCACTCATATCACATCATGTGAAATGGTGAACAAACTTTAAGGGAGTTGAGAATAATGAATCAATGGCTCAGAAACAACGACAAAGTGGCAATGGTATTGGCAATCATACGGATTTATCTTGGATACACTTGGCTTACGGCAGGCATAGGAAAGGTAACAGGTGGTTTTGATACGAGCGGGTTCTTACAAGGAGCAATTGGTAATGCACAAGGCGCTCATCCAGCCGTCCAGCCTTGGTGGGCAACATTCTTAGAAACGGTGGCTTTGCCAAACCATGAACTATTCACATTTCTCGTCATGTGGGGAGAGGTTCTTGTCGGCATCGCACTTATCCTCGGGTTGTTTACAAACTTTGCAGCGCTTGCTGGTATAATGATGAACTTCGCCTTCCTACTCAGTGGTACAACGAGCACAAATCCGCAAATGGTGATCCTGACTATCTTCTTAATTGTAGCTGGGGCGAACGCGGGTAAATATGGATTAGACAGATGGGTGATGCCTTACCTTAAGCAGCAAACACCGATGAGAAAAGTTTTTCATCACCCTAAGCATGTTTAGTGGGAAGCGGTGGAAGCGCGGGGACGGTTCTCGTGCTCCTTTCTACAAGAGAAAAAGACCGAGGGGACAGACGCGGTGGCACTGAAGCCATCGTTCCTGTCCCCATTAGTCGGTCATTTTTGTTAAAGACGATTCCCAGACTTTTAACTTCGTTTAAAGAAGTCCCGGTGGTTGCCGTTGCAATCTCTGACAACCTCCCGCCCAATCCGTACATTAGGCATGCTTTTCCGGACACCTGCTCTCTTATTCGGACAAGACGCGAGCTTTTCCGGACATCTGCCCTCCTATTCGGACAAGAGGCAAGCTTTAATTGTGTGGTACCTGGTACCACACAATTAAGATAAGCGAAAATTAATTAGATAAACCTATTGAGTTTTACGCAACGTAAAGGTTTATGATATTAAATATCAGGAGGCTAAGTTATGGAATATACAGTTAACAAAATGGCGCAACTATCGGGTGTAAGCAGCCGCACAATTCGTTACTATGATCAAATTGGATTGCTTAAACCAGCAAGAATAAATTCGTCTGGCTATCGGATTTATGGACAAAAAGAAGTAGATCTGCTTCAGCAAATCTTATTCTATCGTGAATTAGAAGTCAGCCTGGAAGATATTATTGGAATCATCCATCAAACAGGTTTTGATCAAACAAAATCCTTGAAAAATCACTACGATAAACTAAAGAAGAAACGTTCACGTCTTAATAAAATCATCGCGACTGTAGAAAAAACTATCGAAAGCAAAGAAGGAGGAATCTCCATGCAGGACAAAGATAAATTTGAAGGATTCAAGGAGAAAATGATTGAAAAAAATGAAGAGAAATACGGAAAAGAGATTCGTAACAAATATGGCGATGCAACGATAGATGAAAATAATGCCAAGCTAAAAGGTATGTCTCAAGAAGACTACCAGGCAATGATGGAATTAGAAAAAGAAATATTTTCTGTACTGGAAAAGGCATACAAATCAGGAGACCCAGCATCGCGAGAAGCACAAGAACTTGCTGCTAAGCATAAAGATTGGTTAATGTATTCATGGAATAGCTATTCTAAAGAAGCACATGCCGGTCTCGCAGAAATGTATGTTGCAGATGAACGCTTCACTGCTTACTATGACAAGGTAATTAAAGGTGGAACTAGATTTTTACGGGACGCTATTTTGATTTATTTAGGGGGGAAATGAAAATCTGTTCAAATATCATAGTAAACAGGTGAAAGGTTACTGAAGCGTGGGGACGGTTCTTATGCTTCCTTCGTTCTCAAGCTTTAAAAAGCAAATTCGGGGAAACACCAAGAATTCGTGCAGCTTGACGTAGCGATACTCCCTCTATCTTTTTCACTCTCTTCAAAATCGGATTCCTCTCCTCTCTCGGCAGACTCTTCACTTGGGGAATCGAGATCGTGCCAAGCACCTGAATAATTTTCACCCGTGCCTCCGCGTCTGTTAATCTCGGATGCTTATTGCTAAAAGGCCTCAGACACTCATCCGTATTGCTTTTCTCGTTGAATTCCCGGAAGGCTTCCCGAGACATCGTTTTGTCGTGAGAAAACATTTCCAATACAAATGCTTCATCCAGAAGCCCCGGTGGATCAACATTCTTGTTGTAATACCCACAACAGCTGCTCCAGTGAAATTTTTCGGGACAGCTGGCCATCCCTGCTTTTACCGGGTTATTGTGAATATATCGAACAACCGTCAAAAAATAACGGGGGTCCTCCACCTGCTCACTCCGGAAACGATCCTGAAACAGATGGCCTGTCGTCCGATATGTCCAGTTATAATAATGGGCAAAACTGATCCCGATCCGCTTCATGACGTGCGAAATACTTTCGTTTCCTTCCTTCAAAAGCAGATGAAGATGGTTATCCATCAGACACCAGGCGTATACTTGCATTGATGTCCGTATTTTATATTTCAACAGCGTATCTAAAAAGCGCATTCGGTCCTCGTTACTATGGAAAATTTCCTGTCTATTCGCTCCGCGCAGAATCACATGATAGATTCCACTACAGCTCTTCATCCTTCTTCTTCGCGGCATCTTATCACCTTCCGTCATCTTCTGGGAAATCCACGCTATCGTTTGATTAGTTTACACGTTATTCTTATAGAGCTCTAATAGGTGTATTTCAATTTTAGGCAGTTTCGATGGCAAGAAAAATGGAGTTTTTCCTTGTGAAAAAGATTTTTTGGGGCTTTTTAAGCGGTAGGAAGCTTGAGAACCGTCCCTTTGCTTCCTGCAGAGAGGAAGCACGAGAACCGTCCCCACGCTTCCCGAATAAGTATTGCTGTTATGAAGCAAATTAATAAAAAAGGAGGCCGATACTTTATGGATAAAGAGATCGATAAACAATCAGAAGTATTATGCTTTGATCATGCAGAACCAGCAGGAGTACTCGAAGATGTGGCCTTCTACCGAACTTTGATCGCAAATATATGGATGATTGGGGAGCCTGAAAGTAAAGAATGGGTTCTAATTGACACGGGACCCATTCATTATTGTAATCGTATAATTGAGGCTTGTAAAAAGCGGTTCGGTGACATCCCCCCTAAAGCCATCATTCTGACCCACGGGCACTTCGATCATGTCGGATCTGCAAAGGATCTTGCCAAGCATTGGAATATTCCCATCTATGTCCACCCCGATGAATTGAATTATGTAGATGGAACACGATCCTATCCCGTTGGAGATTCAACTGTGGGTGGTGGGTTAGCTGCTTTATTCTCGCCTTTTTTCCCGACAGCTCCTGTAGACCTAAGTAAATGGGTTACTGTACTTCCTGGAAATGGAGAAATTCCTTTATTAGAGGAATGGACGTACATTCACACACCCGGTCATACACCAGGCCATATTTCACTTTTTCGAGAGCGAGATAAAACACTTATTTCAGGTGATGCAATTATAACTGTAAAAGAAGAATCCGTTATGTCTTTAGTCCTTCAAAGCCAAAAAATACACGGCCCTCCTGCCCACTACACTCATAATTGGCAGAGAGCTGAGGAGTCGGTAAAAAAACTAGCCGCACTGAATCCGGAAATGGTTTTACCGGGACACGGACTACCAATGAAAGGAGAACAGTTAACAACGCAATTACAGGAACTAGCAGCTAATTTTAGAAAGTTAGCCATCCCTAAACATAAAAGGAAGGAAAAGTAGAAATAAGCTTTTCAGACAATTTTATAGAGATTTTAAGTAAAGATATATTCATTATTCCCAACCTTTGTTATCATACAACGTATTAAGGTATTGGGGGTGACACCGATAGAAAATAAATCAGCATTACTATTTATAGGTGTAGGAGCATCGTTATGGGGAGTTATCGGCATATTTGTAACTTACCTTTATGAAATCGGTTTTACCCCAACACAAGTAGTTACAATGCGTGTTTTAACCGCAACCCTGTTTCTCGTATTATATGTTCTTTTTAAGAATCGTAAGCTCTTTAAAATCAAAATCACTGATAGCAAATACTTTGTAGGTACCGGAATCATAAGTATTGTTTTTTTTAATTGGTGTCTGTTTAGTGCAATTGATGAAACCTCTATTTCAGTTGCCTCCATACTTCTTTATACGGCACCTGCCTTTGTGACTATTTTCTCAAGGTTGATATTTAAAGAACCACTAACGATCCGAAAACTCTTAGCTTTATTTGTAACTTTTATCGGTTGCACGTTTGTTATTGGCATATTACCAAATGCCAATGAGTCAATTTCTTTATATGGGTTGGTTCTCGGGCTTGGTTCGGGACTTTTTTATGCACTTTACAGTATATTCGGGAAATTCGCCCTTAGAAAGTATAACTCTTTAACCGTTACTGTTTATACATTTTTGTTTGCAACAATTGCGGTAATTCCCTTTAGTGGATTGTGGTCAGTTATTCCTCTATTTTCAGGTATAACTGTATGGGGTTATATAATAGGCCTTGGCTTCCTTTCAACTATGCTGCCATTCATTTTTTATACAAAAGGATTAAATACAATTGAATCTAGTAAAGCGTCTATAATAGCAACCATCGAGCCCGTAGTTGCATCCATAATGGGGTTTCTAGTTTTCCAAGAAAAATTAAACATATGGCAATATATTGGCATAGTTATGGTTATTGCTTCCGTTATTATAGTTCAAGAGTCCGTCAAAAAATCTAATAAAAAGAAACTGATTTCAAAAGAAGCAGCTCTTTAAAATCATTCTCTACAACAACTAAAGGACTCAGCCTTAGCTGAGTCCTTTATAATTCACTTTTCGCAATTTCATTCATTAACTTTATGTACCTAAGCTGCCCTAAGCATTTTATCTTTCAAAAAAAGTATAAATCTTAACGAGACTTAAAGCGCTTTCGAATCCATGCGATCGCGAGTAAAAGTAACGGAATTCCCATCTGAAATGGAAGAGAAACATAATAAGGAACGATTTCTAGACCCTCCTTGATGTGATCAACAAAATTATTTGCCACTGTCATCGAGGAAATTAAAATGATAATACTGAACGGAAAAATTAATCGATTATATTTTGAAACTTTAAACAGTTCGGTAGCACTTATAAGCGCTGCATAAAAAAAGATAGCGATCTTAAAAAAACCACCAATCATGAGTGTCAATACAACAGCGACATCTAAACGTTGGAACAGCCCGGTCATATCAATTAAACCGATCGCTGACAACAAAGGAAAAGCTGTTCGACTGGCTATATGAACACCGAGTACAGCTATCTCCATGGCCACAACCCAAATTAACAGAATTCCACTAATACCCATAGCTGACCACCCCACTCTTATGCCTATTTGAGGTCGGTTTAAATAAGGAAGTAACATGGTGAACACGATCATTTCCCCAAACGGAAACGTAGATGTAACGGGCAGTGCACTCAACACAGGTCCCCAACCTTCCTCCAAGATCGGACGTAACTGGTTGACATCAATCCTACCAGAAACAAGGACCATGGTTGTCCCCACGACTCCGATAAGCATTAAGATGACGAAGAAAATTTCTCCCGTTCTTGCGAGCACCTCGATCCCGTGCCACAATACGTAAGCAATCGTTAGAATCATTATTGCGTTAATCACAAATAAAGGCGTGTAGGTATACGTAGATGCTGACAATAGTTCACCAAAGTCACGCAGATCCCTCACTGCAATATAGAGAAAGTAAAAAAGGTACAATATCCCGATAACTCCCCCTACATACTTACCGAGAATTTTCTTCGTGTACCCTATCAGAGAAAGGTCAGGATAAAGGCGAAAAAGTGCATAATAGACAAGAAAAATTAGTAAGCCAACGATCAATCCCAATAATACGGCTAGCCAGGCATCCTTTTTAGCGCTAATCCCTGGACTAACTACAATGGCTGTGCCAAGTTCAAACAATAACATTAATACAAACAGCTGCCAGCCGCTCATTTTAGCTTTTTCCATACCATCAGCACCTCCTTTTGAATCAAAGATATCCTACCTTACTTTCCAGGAGTTACGACTAATCTCAAATTGATTTAAAGGAACAGATGATAAATCATTCCTTCATCCTTTTTAACTGCTAAATGTGAAAGTCCAATAACAATGGCGCAACATTGGATAGATTTCCATTCCACCATACATAATAATAAAAAAACGAAGGAGTTTAAGTATGAAAATCATTATCATTTTCCTTTTTACGAGTGTTGGTATGTTATTGGTTAACCTTGGTATGGATCTGTTAACGGGGATTCAAAAAAGTGAAACGATAATCAATATGTTCAATCCCTTTTGGGTGATGAAACCTTTCGAATATTTACTTTTGATCATATTAACTTTATGTACCTTAGCCTACCCAATCATTTTATCCTTCAGAAAAAAGCACAAATCTAAGAAGACTTAAAGTACTTTCGAATCAAGGCAACGGCCAGTAAAAGTAACGGAATTCCCAGTTGAACAGGAGGATTAACATATACAGTAAGAGTTTCATGACCCTCTTCGAGGTGATGAACAAAATTATCCGCCACGGTCATTGATGAAAGTAAAACGATCATACTGAACGGAAAAATTAACCGAGTATATTTTGAAACGCGGAACAATTCGGTAGCACTTATAAGCGCCGCATATAAAAAGATGGCGATCTTAAAAAAGCCACCGATCATAAGTGTCAAGACAACAGCAACATCTAAACGTTGGAACAGCCCCGCCATATCAATCAGTCCGATAGCCGTCAACAAGGGGAAAGCTGACCGGGTAGCTATATAAACCCCAAGAATAGTAATCTCCATGGACACAACCCATATCAACAGGATTCCACTAAAGCTCATGGCTGACCACCCCACCCTGATCCCTATTTGAGGACGGTTTAGATAAGGAAGTAACATGGTAAACACGATCATCTCCCCAAATGGAACTGTAGAGGTAACGGGCAGTGTACTCAACACCGGGCCCCAACCATCCTCCAAGATAGGACGTAACTGATTGACATCGATCTGACCAGAAACAAGGACCATGGTTGTCCCCACGACTCCGATAAGCATTAGAACGGCAAAGAAGATTTCCCCCGTTCTTGCGAGTACCTCGATCCCGTGCCACAATACAAAAGCAATCGTTAGAATCATTATGGTGTTGATCACAAACAACGGTGTGTAAGTATACGTAGATGTAGTCAATAGCTCACCAAAGTCGCGTAAATCCCTCACTGCAATATAGAGAAAGTAAAAAAGATACAGGATTCCGATAACGCCCCCCATATATTTACCAAGGATTTTCTTCGCGTATCCTATCAAGGAAAGATCGGGATAAAGGCGATAAAGTGCATAATATACCAAAAAAAGTAGTAAGCCAACGATCAACCCTAATAAAACGGCTAGCCAGGCGTCCTTTTTCGCACCCATCCCTGGACTAACTACAATGGCTGTGCCAAGTTCAAATAAAAACATTAATACAAACAACTGCCAGCCATTCACTTTGGCTTTTTCCATAATCACCAACACCTCCCCTTTTGTACCATCAAGAAGCTGTGTTAAATCATGGTGTCAATCCTCTGCCCCCTAATCCAACACTTTTATTTTTTATCCAATATTAGAGGTTTTGTCCTTAACCCTGTACCACGGATGAAAAATTCAACATTCACTTGGACGTTCATGTCAGCAAATGTGTCCGGCCACTCTCCCTCTATCTTTTTCCACTCTTTTGGATGGCTCCTATTGACCGCATCTCCAAAACCAAAGACATCGTTTTTTTGTTCTTGAGCGAGCTTTATAGATTTGGTCACTTCTTGTTTAATAGCTGACGCAAATTTGTTATTGAGGTCAAAGATGACTTCAGGCTTGGTTAGGTCAATCGGACACGCTACTTCCTCCAATGGACCTTCCGCCCGTATGTTTAATGTGATCTCCGGCTTCCCTTGACTCATTGTTGCCTTCAGCTTTGTATTCGATTGTCGAACTTCCACAGCCATCTCTTGTTCATTTTTCTCGCATTGAGCTGTGACGACTGTTTTTTGAATCTCATTTTGAACCCATGATACACCACGAGCTTCCTTATCATCCATCCAACTTTCCAGCTTTCCATCTTTTAAAAGAGCTACTCCGTTAATTTCAACAAAGGTAGTGGGCACCGCTTGTTGATTTTTAGATGTCTTTTGTCCTTCTTCTTTATTTCCGACGAGGGTAATTCCATTTAATGAACCCCCTTTACTTTTATTCGACAATGTTCGAATCACATCATTGATATTTTGCTCAGGGTTTTCCCCCCACACTTCCGCTGTTTGGATTAAGGTTTCCTGAATCTTCATGGCCGGTATCCTTTCCAGTGGATTAAGAATGCTTAAGATGGGTTCTGCTTTTCCATCCCTTGCCAGGAGAACAAGTGCTGTTGAGCGAAACCCATAATATCTCTCGGTAAAATCCATCACTTCAAGAAGACCCTGTTCTTTTACTAAATCTTCGCTGATGATCAGCACAACCATGTGCGAGAAACTAAGATTACGCGGTACTTTCTTTGAAATTTTTCGTACGGTTTCAAATAAGGTTTTTCCCTTTTCACTGTAGGTGGTAACCGCTGTCCCCTCACCACCTTTCGTCATTTCTCCACCAGTTACTTGCCCTGGATTCACAACTTGGAACGAGACATGGTATAAGTCATCCTCTGTCTTATCGATCCCCATCCCCATCACCAACGCCACTTCTTCCAATTCGTTTTGATCCCAACAGCCCGCTAATAGAATCAGCGACAAAAGCCATAATAGAGAAAATATGCGTATCATCTCATCACCCTATTCTTTCTTTACGTATGGATTATCGGAATCTGGCGGACCTGGCTTTTGCCCTTTATCCTGCCTTTTACCATTTTGTTGGCTGGTTAGTCGTGGACGAAAGATCATCGTCCATAAAGGCTGACGGATGATGGTATCCTTGATATCCGACCATACAAACGGTGCAAAAGGAGTTAAATAAGGAATCCCAAAAGAACGCAAACTGCTTAAGTGAGCAACGAGAATAAACAAGGCCATTGAAACACCATATAGACCGAAGCTTCCAGCTAAAAACATCATTAAAAACCGTAGAAGTCGTGGAGCCACCGCCATATTGTAAGAAGGGATCGCAAAGCTTGAAATCCCTGTCAGTGCCACAACAATAATTGTTGCCGCAGAAACAATGCCCGCTTGCACGGCAGCCTGACCAAGAACAAGACCACCAACAATAGAAACTGCTTGCCCCACGGCACGCGGCATCCGAAGGCCGGCTTCACGGATAATTTCAAACGTGAACTCCATAATCAATACCTCGATAAACAGCGGAAAAGGCACACCTTCTTGTTGGGCAGCCAAGCTGATTAAAAGAGATGTAGGAATCATCTGTGGATGAAAAGTCGTTAAAGCAATATAAAGGGAAGGTGTGAATAAAGTAATGGCAAATGTGCTTATCCTTAAAAATCGTAAAAATGAACCAATAAAAAAGTTTTGATAATAATCGGAAGGGGTTTGAAAAAACTGGATAAATAAAGCGGGGGCCACTAAAACGTAAGGCGTCCCGTCCACTATAATTGCAATCCGTCCTTCTAGTAAATTCCCTACAACCGCATCCGGACGTTCTGTATTGTAGATCGTTGGAAACAATGTAAAGGTTTCATCCTCAATATACTGTTCAATATATCCAGAATCGAGAATGTCCTCGACTTCAATCTTGTTCAGACGTTGTTTTATTTCTCGAAAGACCTTCTCATTCGCAATTCCTTTTATGTACATAATAGCAACGTCTGTTTGGCTTATGCTTCCAATTTGCATCGTCTCAAATCGTAAATTGGGATTTTTGAGGTACCGACGTACCATAGCTACATTTGTACCAATGGATTCTGTAAATGAGATCTTCGGGCCCCGAATCGTGAGTTCTGTGGTCGGTTCGGTAACCCCGCGTGTTTCACCACCTATTGTGTTTCCAATAATGGCCTCATCATAACCGTCAACAAGAATGGCTGTATAACCAGACAAAACCGATAATAGGAATTCATTCCAGTCTGTCTTCATCTCGACCTTTTCAACGGAAAGGGCATGACCTTTAATAAAATCAAACACGTTTTGTTGTGTAAGTTCCTGAGATTTCCCCTCTAAGGAAGATTCAACTTTTAAAGAAGCTGTGACAAATTCGTTGACGCTTTTCTCATCCACTAACCCACTTATATAAATCACAGCTGTCTGTGTGGAAGGTGCTGCGCCCAACTCAAATTGACGAATAACTAAATCACCGCTATCGCCAAGTTCTTCCTTCAATTTATTTAAGTTAACACGTATATTTTGATCGAGAGCGCTTACTTTCTCCGTCGTTGGTTCTTGATCTTTTGTCGTTTGTTTTTTCGATCGATTCTTATAGCGATTCCAAATATTCATTGGCACGTCCTCGTCACATGACTTTATTATTTATGATGGACATAGGGCGTGAATTTTAAACAAGATTAGACAAACTGATCATATTTTCCCGGACCTTCTTGCTTTCGTAAGGAGAACACCAGGAAAGCGAGTTGTTTCAAATCCACCCCTCAGTCTTATACGGTAACGAATTCCTATCATATCCGAATCGAGTCATCCTGATAACTGCCTAATTGTTTGGTACCAGGTACCAAACAATTAGGCACCTCCGCTTTTAAATGTGGAGTCTCGTAATTTCCCGGCCCCTCTTGCTTTCGTAAGGAGAATGGCAGCATCGGATGCGCTACTTCACGTGAGGCCAGGGGTTCGTTCATTTCCATGTCGAATGGGGTGGCTTTGAAACGACGAGACTCCCGCGGGAGAAGGAGCTAGGCAAGACCCCACAGGGAGTGACAACGACCGAGGAGGCTTGCCAAGTTCCCCGCAGGAAAGCGAGTTGTTTCAAAGCCACCCCTTCAGTCTTATACGGTAACGAACAATGTTTTAACGGAGTCAGAGAAACAACTTCCTTATAAAGAAATCAGCAACAAACGTTATTTCTGCGATTTTGAATAGTTCTGACTCGTAATTGAAATAATATCTAATAGATGAAAAGGATTATATAACGTAAATCAGGAAGGAGCGTATAAGATGAATGTTTCTCATAACGCAAAATTAACCTCTTCAGAGCAAGCAACTTTATGGAATACATACATTTCAGATACACTCTCTATCTGTGTTTTAAAGCATTTCTTGGCAACAAATCAAACTCCTGAAACAAACCCCATATTGGAATATGCTTTGTCCATTTCAAAAGATCACCTCAAAGAAATCACATCAATTTTCAATAATGAAAAAATCCCCATTCCTAATGGGTTTAATGAACAGGACGTTGACTTAAACGCTCAAAAACTATGGTCAGACACTTTTTACCTTAGGTACCTTGAATACATGGGAAGAACAGGCTTATCAACATACGCTTTAGCTAAAGCAATATCCACGAGAAAAGATTTAAGAACTTTATTTAAAAAGTTCTTAGATCAAACGGATAAATTATTTGATATGGTCTCTGATTTATCATTAGAAAAAGGAGTTTATGTAAGGCCACCTTATACGTCCTATCCAACAAAAGTATCGTATGTTGAGGATGATAGTTTTTTAGGTGGATTCTTTGGCGAGAAAAGGCCATTACTTAATGTAGAAATTGCCCACTTAGGAACAAATATTGAAGTAAATAATGTCGGGAAAACTTTACTATTAGGCTTCAGTCAAGTGGCTCAATCTCAAAAGCTACGTGATTATTTTAAAAAAGGTTATGATATAAGTGCAAACCAGGTAACGATATTTTTAGAAACTTTAAAGAAGGATGATACATCTTATCCATCTACATGGGATGGGGAAATCACTGAATCAACAACAGCTCCATTCTCAGATAAACTATTACTTTTCCATACAAATATGATAGGTGCAGTTGGAATCGCTGATTATGGGACGGCCTTGAGTGCAAGTATAAGAAAGGACTTAGGAGTTAATTATTCAAAACTATTATTAGAGACTGCTCAATATATAAATGAGGGAGCAAAATTATTAATTAAAAATGGTTGGATGGAAAAACCTCCATCCAGTTTAGACAGAGAGGAATTAAAAAACAAACCGAGGTAACTTACTTTCTTCTAACGGTTTTACTTCACCGGTCAAAAATTTAAATAAAATATCAATACACACGTTACTTCACATTGAAATTAGCGTGTGTATTATTATTGTGATCTTTGATGTGGATTGTAAATCTAGTTGTTGATTTTATACAAAAAGTATCGATTTATTTATTAGGCAGATTACTTATCTTATTCCTTTAAATCCCACTGTTGTTTAATAACAAGAGGTTCCGTTTGTCGTATGGAGTTTGGGAGGTCAGGGAAACAGCTCGCTTTCCCTGACCTTCTAGATTTCGTGAGTAGAACGCCTCATGCGTGAGAATCGTGTGGGGTGAGGATTTATTCTATAGCATAGGTATGTGCTAGAGGCTCGTTCATTTCCATGTCGAATGGGGGTGGGCTTTGAAACGACGAAACTCCTGCGGGAGAAGGAGCTAGGAGAGATCCCGCAGGGCGCAGCCCGAGTAAGCTCGCCAGTTTCCCCACAGGAAAGTGAGTTGTTTCAAAGCCACCCCTAAGTCTTATACGGTAACGAATCCCTATCATCTCGAAACCAAATAATTGTGTGGTAACTGGTACCACACAATTTATAACTTTCTACTTTTCTGTGGAACCTCTCTCTTATCACTCACTTTAATTCACGTACAATTATATAGGTCTAAGAGTGAACATAGACAAAACGCCTACCCTTTAGGATAGACGCTTAAGATATCTATTTGATATATAGGGAAAATCTTAACGATCAGGATCTTTTGGGTGTAAAGCAGTTGGTCGTCTATTTTTCAACGGCATTGGAGCTCTCAAAACAACATCCCTAATCGAACGGAAAGAAAATGGGATAAACGGCCACAAATATGGAATGGTGAATGTCTTTATCCGTGCAAGGGATAGAACCAACAAAGTGGTACCAATTACAAAACCGATCAAACCAAAGGCGGCTGTTACAAGCAGGAGAAGCAATCGAAATAAACGGTTCGCCAAACTTAATTCATACGATGGGGTTGCGAATGTACCAATAGCCACGATTGAAATGTAGAAAATAACTTCATTTGTAAAAATACCGATGGAAACTGCGATCTGCCCGATAATAACTGCTGCCACAAGACCGAGCGCCGTTGCCATCGAGGACGACGTATGAATGGTCGCCATCCTCAACATATCCATTCCGAGTTCAACTAAAATGAGCTGAACAAGTAACGGGATCGCAATCGATTCTTTCGGTCCGATAAAAGCTAGTGCTTCAGGTAATAAATGTTGGTTTTCGGCAAAGAAGAACCAAATCGGGGTCAAAAAGATTGACAACAAAATGGCAAAAAACCTCACTAAACGGTAGTAGGCGCCTACTATCGGACGTTGCCGGTACTCTTCAGCATGTTGAAAGTGATGCCAGAATGTAGCTGGAGTAATCATTACGCTCGGCGAACCGTCGACCATGACAAGCACGTGACCCTCGTATAAATGAGTAGCTGCCGTATCGGGACGCTCGGTGAATCGAACAGTAGGATACGGATTCCAGCCCCGCCCACAAATAAATTCCTCCACCGTCTTCTCACCCATGGGCAACCCGTCTGTATCAATTTCTTCAAGTGAACTCTTAATCTGTTTTATAATGTCGGGGTCAGCAATATCCTTTATATACGATAAACAAATGTCTGTTTGGGATCGTCTCCCGATCGACAAGTACTCCATCCTAAGGGAAGGATCCCGGACACGCCGTCTCGTTAGTGCAGTATTGAACACAATCGTTTCTACAAATCCATCACGGGACCCGCGGGTAACGCGTTCCAAATCGGGCTCCGCTGGACTTCTAACAGGATAGGTTCTTGCATCGATTATAATGACTTTGTCAATACCATTAACAACCAGCGCTGAGGCTCCGCTTAACACCCAGAATACGGTTTTATCCAAGTCATCTTCTGTACTTATTTCAATGTACGGAAGGTAGGTTTTCATCAGTTTCATTAATGGTTCAGATTCGAGTTGATCTGGGTTGAGATCTGCCAGCAACTTCATTAAGTAATGCAAAATTTCATCCTTTGCAAAACCATCAATTAAAAACAGACCCATATCCCGCCCGGCATAGTTCAAGTCGAGATGAATAGCATCAAAACTCTCGCCGATGCCAAGCTCCTTTTTCATATATTCAATGTTGTCATCAAAACTATTAAAGACTGGTTGTTTAGATCGGTTATAACCCTCGTAACTCACGGCGCACCTCCTTTCTATCATTCTTCTCCAAATAGAGTGAGGTTTATACTTACAAGGGTAGAACTATTTATCTGGGAATGTTCACGATTAATAGTTGGTTGAAAATCAAAAATATAATTATAGTTTATAAGAGGTCAGCATCTATTTTCTTGAGACCTTTCACTATCCGAATAGTTCCACTTCATTCATTTTTAATCCCCCTAACAATAAATTGATTGCAAGGATTCATTCTTCAATGGGTATAACCCTTGATGTGAAGGGTTTAACTCAATATGACTGTTGTTTAATATCAGGTAAGCATCAAACGATTTATTCGACTTAACTTTCATCCCTTTGATCAAACCTATTTTTTCTTTCATTCCACTAGTTTCTTGATGTTGGTCAGGCTGATCCTTTTCTTCAATAGGCGAACCACCCCTTCTGATTAAAAATGGAGAAGTAATTGAAGATAATCTAAAAAAACAATTTGTAAAAAAACGTCGATAAATGGAAAACGATTTCTACAGGGATTTTATCCACCTTGTCGAAACTATAAGATATGAGGTTATTGCACAAGAAACTAGACACAAACAAGGAAGGTGATTGGTATGTTCAAGAATAATCTATTCAAATGGATGCCACATAAAGAACAAAGTATGTGTGAAAGAAAACTCACACGTGTTATGAAACGTCTACAAATTGAAGATTTTAATTTCAATTGGGATCGTAGCAGTTGCTTTATTGAATTCAGTTATCAGGATCACTCTTACAAGTTGGAACACTCTATTGAAAAAGCAAAAAAAAGAGGGATTCTTTTAAAAAACGGATTGGATTGTTTAATTGAGTTGACCTCATCCCTTGAAGATCTATGTGTAATTATTGATAGAGGAACTTATAATTTTGAAACATGGATAGCTGGCATGAAACAGTCATTTCCAGCACAAGATACACCTGATTTTCAAGAAGAATTTCAAATAAGATATAAGTCCTTTGGGGAACAAAGTATTTCCGAATATGATAGGGATGAACAGCTTATTCCTTTTTCATCTGGATCATCTCAAAGGAGTTTTGACCGAAACCAGGTCACCCAACGTAAATAAGGATATCATTGTTTAAAAAGAATAGACGCGATTTTCCCTCAACGGAAAACTGCGTCTATTCTTTTTGACATGAAACAACTGGCACTATAACTTTAAGACAGAAAAGTCACGGACAACCCTATTTCCTTCAAATGATTCTCGTCTGCCCATAATATAAAATAATGATAGGTGGTTGCCTCGATTTGCACGGGGTCTGGATAACGAACAATCAAAGCGGCTTGACTTCGCATTTCTGCAGGCTGGTCATGTGATGGAAAAATAAAGCAAGCTTCTTGATTTTGAATTTGCTTACTTTCGATACGGGGTTCGGAACCATATGGTAATAATGGATGAAAGGCCTCACCTTGGCAAACAGCGCGAATACTTTCCTCTGAAGAAATCGCTGAAATTTGAAAGAATCCATCGGTCCCCTCATATCGATCATCCGCTACTCTTTGCCAGTGGCTTGGATATCGAAGCTGTACGTTGTATGCTTGATTCGTATAAGTCGTTTTCCTATAAAAATCGGGTTTAGGAGACCATTGGAGAGACGTAATTAGTCCCCCTGCTATTAACCGGATCGGAACAGGATGAGCTACGTCGATCACCCACATTTCGCTGGCCGTTCCCTGGTTGTCACAACCTGATAGATACGCAACTTTCCTGCTATCAGTGGACCATGTAACAGGGGTAGCAAAACAATTAGAAATCGCTTTGGTTCGATCACCCTCGGCTTGACTGCCTGTTATTTTTATTAATGAAAAATATCCAACGTCCTCAAACGCCGTGGCGCTATAGGCAATTTTCGAAGAATCAGGTGGCCATGCTGGAAAATAATTTTTGGCAAGCGGCCCTCCCCTCACTTCAAATACGTTCCCTGTTGAGAGCTCAATCGTATAAATAATCGAAATGCTAGCTCCAGGAGTTGTATAAAGTACAAACGATCCATCAGGGGAGAGCCGAACATGATTATATGCGGAACCAGTGTTTTCAGTGATTTGCCGTTTGCTAGATCCATCGGTTTGCATCATGAAAAGCTGACTGATCCCGGATGAATCAAGTGCTTGAAAAAGCAATTCCGTACCGCTAGGAAACCACTGAACATCACTAGCCCCAGGTTGATTGATTCTTTCTACTTGATGAGTAATCACATGATATAAAATTATATCCTCTTGTTTTGTGTAAGCTAATTTTTGACCGTTTGGTGACCAATTCACATAAACACCTAAACCTTCCTCAAACTGATCAATCCGTGTAACGACACCGTCAGCTAATGAAACGACGTAAAGAATT
This sequence comes from Halobacillus seohaensis, assembly GCF_042663045.1. Classification (NCBI taxonomy): domain Bacteria; kingdom Bacillati; phylum Bacillota; class Bacilli; order Caryophanales; family Bacillaceae; genus Halobacillus; species Halobacillus seohaensis. The sequence goes on from NZ_JBHSZV010000047.1 coordinate 48,723, forward strand.
CCGCTTTTCCCTACAAAAGCGATTCGGCAATTGTCCGGTGACCAAAAAGGAACAGAAAAAGCTTCTCCTAAGCCGGTTGTCAGCTGTCTATTCCCACCATTACTCGGATTATATAACCATAGATCATAGCCACCCCCACGGTTAAATGTATAAGCGATTAATCCTCGGTCCCCTGGAGGTGCATAAGGAATAGTCAACCTATCCCCTGGGAAAATAACCGTGGAAGACAGCTGGTTCACCCTCCTGATCAACTCAGGGTTGCTATGTCCACTCGTAGTTACGTTAAAACGTCTAGCGATTTGAAACAATGAGTCCCCAGGTTGAACAACATAGTAAGGAACACCAGCAGGAACGTTTAACAGTTGACCTATCTGTAAAATATAAGGAGGCTGAAGCCGGTTTGTTTCAATAATTATCGATAAGGGGACACCAAAAAATTGAGACATTCGAAAAACCGTGTCCCCTGGATCCACACGAACAACATTAACACCCGGCGGAACGGAAAGCTGCTGACCAACAAAAATCGTATACGGTGAGCTCAGATTGTTTGCGGCAGCCAGCGATTCGACCGGCAGCTCCCATCGCCTCGCAATCTGATACAGCGTATCACCTGGACGGACTGTATAAAAAAATTGCATCCATCATTACTCCTCCCGCAATATATTCATTCACTACTTTTTTAACGATTACTATAACCTATCGCAACAAGATGCTAAACATGCCCCCTTTCTATCTATTTGTAATAGGATCATAGCCGCGATTTTAGTGACCCATAAATCACAAAAAAGCCAAGAGCGCTTAAAGGCTCTTGGCTTTTACTTAGTCGTCAAAATAGACTCGGATTAATCATTTCAGGTATATAAAAGGCGACACCTGGGATAAATGCTACAACTAGCAACACAACGACAACTACACCGATATAAGGTAAGACCGCTTTGAACGAGCGCTCAACCGGTAACTTCCCGATTTTGGCTGCTAATAATAAGCAAAGTCCATATGGTGGTGTAACAAGACCTACAGCTAGTGTCATAATCGTAATAATTCCGAGTAGTATTGGACTTACATCAAAGCTCAATGCTACCGGAAGAATAACCGGAATAAATAAGATCATGGCAGGAATTGCATCCATAAATGTACCAATGAAAAGGAAGAAACCAATGACAATAAGCAAGAAAATCCACTTACTATCAATATTATTAGCGAAGAATTGCTCTGCCCATGTAGAGAGTTGATAATAACTCATAAGCTCACCAAGTGCGTTAGCTGCTGCTAAGGCAAATAATGATAATGAACTGAGCGTTAGTGTATCTACAAAAATCTTCGGAAAGTCTTTTATCTTCAATGTCTTATAGTAGAACATGGCAATGACTACAGTATACAGAGAAGCAATAGCTGCTGCTTCTGTTGCTGTGAAAAGGCCTGTAATAATTCCGCCAATTAAAATAATTGGTGTCATTAAAGCAGGAGTTGCATCTAGCAATTGCTTAAAAAAGTTTTTCAATGAAGCCTTTTGGTAAGTTGGATATCCACGTTTCTTGGCAAGAATAAAGACAATTGTCATCATACCAAGACCCACTAAAATCCCTGGGATGATTCCAACAAGGAACAATGCACCCACAGATACGTTCGTTAACCCCGCGTATATAATCATCGGGATACTTGGGGGGATGATCACACCAATAGTAGAAGAGGCAGCTGTAATTCCGACAGCATTCTCGGTATCATATCCTTGTTTCTTCATATTAGGAATAAGAATTTTACCGACACCGGCTGTATCAGCTTGTGAAGCTCCTGATACTCCAGCAAACAACATTGAAACTAGAATATTCGCATGAGCTAAGCCACCACGAATGTGACCAACAATTGAAAGTGAGAAATCAATCAGTTTTTGAGAGATTTGTCCACTATTCATTAAGTTTGCCGCCAAAATAAACAAAGGGACGGCGAGTAGTACGAATGAATCTAGACCGTTCAGCATTTTAACAGGAACAGTTACTTCAGGAATGTAAGGTACATTGAAAATCCCAATCATGGCAACAATTCCAATAACAAATGCGATCGGAATTCCTACAAGCATTAAGATAACGAACAGTCCGACTAGTATAGGTCCAATCATTCAGCTGCCTCCTCTCTATTGAAATTTTTGATCGTACGAAAGATATTTGACAACGTATAAATAGCCATTGTACCTCCCATAATGGGTACAGAAATCCATACATAGCCCATTTTCATTTCTGGCAAGGATACCCAATTATAGTCCCAGAAGTTCTGTACAGTTTGAATGCCGTAATAGAAGATGGCAAAGCTAAACAATAATAGAATGACGTCATTGAACAGATAGAGACTGTTCCTGCCCTTCCCTTTTAACTTCTTCAAGAGTAAGTCAAAATTGAAATGTTCTCTCCTGTTGAGCATGACTGCTGCTCCCATAAAGACTGCCCATATAAATGAATACGTAGCAACTTCCCCGGTCCAAACGGCAGAAACCCCCATAAACCGAGTGGTCACTTGTATAACGATAGTAACGAAAAATAGAATGAGGAAGATAACTCCAATCGTTAACTGTATTTTCTCTAGAAGTTTAATCAACATGCTCCTACCTCCTTTAAAGAAGATAAAAGGGAAGGACACACTTCACGTGCCCTCACCTCTATCTTATATTTTCTTACTTCATGTCTCTTATTTTCTCAAGCATATCGGTTACGCCGCTTTCTTCAGCCATTTGATCTTGAATCGGTTTAGCCAGTTCGATAAATGGTTGACGGTCAATTTCATTCACTTTAGCACCATCGTCAATGGCTTGTTGTTTATACTCTTCTTCTTGTTCATATAGAACTTCGCGTTCTTTCTTCACAGCTGCATCAGCTGCTTCCATAACCGCTTGCTGTTGTTCTTCTGAATAGGAATCAAATTTCTTTCCATTGATAAGCATGAAACGAGTCGTGTAATCGTGACCTGTTTCTGTGATGAATTTCCCGTTATCTGTTTTGTGGTGATTTTGCTGAACAAAGTATGGGTAAGCATTTTCTGCAGCGTCAACGACTCCTTGCTGTAGACCTTGATAAAGTTCGCCCCAAGCTACAGAAGTCGGTACGGCACCAGTTTTCTCCCAATAGTTCGCTACTACACCAGATGTCTGCGTACGATATTTCATTCCATCAATATCGTCAATAGACTCAAGAGGTTTCTTTCCGTAATAGTGACGGACACCAGCTGTCCAATATCCTAGTAGTTTAAAGTCATTGTTGGACTTTTCATTAATAGTTTCTGCCATTTGGTCACCGATTTCACCATCAACAACCTTTTCCCAGTGATCGTAGCTGTCGAAAATATACGGTGTTGCGAAAAGATCGATTTCGTCAATGCCAGTCTTAGACATAAACCCTGGAGAGACTAGTACAACATCTGCGCCTCCCAGTTTAAGTTTCTCTACAAGCTCAGATTCACTTGTACCTAGCGTTCCTGCGTGAACTTCAACTTCTATATTAGCATCTGAAGCTTCTGCTTCTTTTTTGAATTCTTTCATCCCAATTTGGTACGGGTTTTCTGGATCAGTCTGGTTATGGGCGGCGATAATTTTCAGGCTCTCTCCATCCCCTGAATCATCTCCTGAACCACTTTCTTCTCCACTACCACAACCGACTAACCCGACAACAGTTGAAATCATAATTAGAAAGAATAACGATATTGACTTTCTCATAATTAAATCCTCCCTCTTTTGTTTACAAATTGTATACGTTTACAAATGATTCAAAGGCTAATCGTTCATCTCAGCAATTTTCTCTTTATAACTACCTGCAAGCGTCTCCAAGTTCTGATAATCTTCCTCTGTCGTTAGCTTCGTTGCATTTACAAGCTGACTTCCAATCCCAACAACTTCCGCACCATTTTCAAAATAATCCATCATATTTTCTAAATGAATCCCGCCTGTCGCCATAACAGAAACATGAGGCAGTGGACCTTTAATGTTCTTAATATAATGAGGTCCAAATGTGTGGGCTGGAAATACTTTAACCATGTTAGCTCCCGCTTCATAAGCGGTCAAAATTTCTGTTGGTGTTAAAGCTCCTGGAATACAAGGAATACCGTATCGATTCGCCATCCTAATAGTTTCCGTGTTTAACGATGGAGAGACAATAAACTCAGCCCCTGCCAGCATCAGCTGCCTGGCCGTCTCTGGGTCGAGCACGGTTCCCGCACCAACCATAAGCTCATCACTTACATTTTCTTTTACCTTTTGAATAAGTTCGCCAACACGTGGTGTTTCTGCCGTAATTTCTATGGCTTGAATCCCCCCTTTTACTAATGCAGTTGTAATCGGTACAATATTCTCGAGATTTGCCTTACGGATGACAGGTACAATTCTTGCTTGTTTAATTCGTTCAATTTCACTCATTTAAACACCCCTTATTCCAAATTTGCATGACGATTAGCCATTTGCTCATGAGAACTTTGTTCACCTTGATCTATTGTGTAAATAATAATGGCATCTAATAACAAATGAACCGATTGATCAAATTGATTACCTAAAGGCTGAATGGTATCAGGTTCTTCCGGCAAGCGTTTCTTTGTTGCTGCTGGAACTACAAGAGTAACCTCACTGATTTCTGCTATTTTGGATTGAGGATTTGTTGTCACTAAGGCCACTGTTGCCCCAGCCTCTTTTGCCTTCGTTGCATATTGATAAAGTGCGCTGGTAGAACCAGACCCAGATATAGCAACCAACAGGTCGTCCTTTTCGATACTTGGAGTGATGGTCTCACCCGTTACAAATACGTTATATCCCCCGTGCATCAGACGCATGGCAAAAGCTTTTCCCATTAACCCTGAACGTCCTTCTCCAGAAACAAAGATTCGCTTAGCCTTCCCGATAGCCTTGGAAAAATTCTTTGCTTGCGCTTCCTCCACATTTGCTAAGACCTGGCTAATTTCATAACCGACCGTGTGAATTGTTTGCTTCATATTCATCAAGCACTCCTCTCATCTTTGCAGCGATTTCTGTACGATTTGTCTGTTTAGTAATAGCGCTCCCAACAATGAATGTGTCAGGATTGTGTTTTAACATTAGAGGTAAGGATTCAAGGTTGATTCCTCCTGCTACAGCCACCTCCAAATTAGGATAATCTTTTACTAGTGAAAACAGATCATCATCGAGCTCACCCGTTTGCTGCATATCTTTACCAAAGTGAAGACTGACCAGATCCACCCCTAGGTCAGAAAGTTCCTCCATTCGTTCCGGATCTTGAATTCCAAGCAAATCAATCATGATTCTTCCACTGTAATCTTCCGCTACTTTTAGTGTATCTGTAATGGTTTGATCGGCAGAGAATGCCATAACCGTTGTGATATCTGCTCCGGATTCAAAAGCTTGGGCTGCTTCATGTTTCCCTGTATCACAAGTTTTCATGTCTGCAACAATCGTGACGGATGGATAAGCTGCTCTTACTTCGCGAACAATTTCCATTCCATACTCTTTAATTACCCCTGTTCCTATTTCAATCCAGTCAATCGAATCCGTTGTATCAGCCAAGATATCCATACATTCTTGTTTAGACAAACGATCTAACGCTAATTGAAGATTCATCTTATCACCTCACCGTTCGATAAATTCTTTTTCACCAAGTTGAACAAGTACATCATCTAATTCAGGAAGGCCTTCATTATCGCCATATACACTCACAACCATAGAACCAATCGTGTTTGCAAAACGCAGCGTTTTTTCAAGTGACCAGCCTTGCAATACACCGTAGACAAACCCTGCATCAAAGCCGTCACCAGCTCCGACCGTATCTACTACTTTCTGTGGTGGTACAGCCGATCTTTCAATCCATTCATTATCATGATTAGCCATCGCCCCCTCTGCTCCCTTTTTAATGGCAACAGTAGAAATTCCATACCGTTTACAGCATTTTAGGATTTCGTCTGGTTGATTAACACCAAACAGTAACTCCGCCTCATCTAAGCCTGTTAAGATAATATCTACATATGGTAATAGCTGGGTAAGTACTTGTTTCGCTTGTTCTTTATTCCAAAGCTTTAAACGAATATTGGGATCAAAAGAAACGAGTACTCCATTATCCTTAGCAATCGTAACAGCACGTTTGATCAGTTCAATATTTTTCTCTGGATCAATCGCAACAAAAACACCGGTAATATGGAGTAAACGTGCATTTCTAATCGCAGCCTCATCAAGGGTCTTTTCGGTTAACGTTTCTGTTGGGGAATTGGCTCGATAATAAAATGTCCTGCCACTTCCATCTTCACGGATCTCTTTAAAGTTTAGCGAAGTAGGATAGCCCTCCTTCAACTCCACCGCTGATACATCAATTCCTTCACCTCTAGCAAAATTTCGAATGTATTTACCGAATTCATCGTTCCCTAAACGGCTAATCCATCCCGTATTTAAGCCAAGGCGGGCACAACCAATCGCAAAGTTAAATTCAGCTCCTCCAGCTTTTCTTTCAAAAGATGAAGCATATCTCATGGGTCCATTGTGTGACGGATCAAATGTTATCATCGCGTCCCCTATCGTAATTACATCATTCATGTTTTACCCCTCCTTTACGTTACATCCTTATTATCAACAGAATCCCGAACCATTAATGTAGGTTCAAATCGGTAATCTAACCGTTCATCCTCAATTCTCTTCTGATTAATTTTATCCATTAACACTTCTGCAGCCATTTTGCCCATTTTGAAAGTTGGTTGAGCAACGGTAGTTATCGGGGGTGTGAAGAAGCTTGCAAAAGATACATCATCAATCCCTATGACAGCCAAGTCCTCAGGCAAGCGCAAATGATGGCGCTTAACAAACTTTAAGATTTCGATCAAAACAAGATCATTACCAGCTACGATCGCTTCAGGCGGCTCACTTAAACCCAGCATCTCCTCAAGTGAATCTTGAACGCTAGAGGACTCTACACTATTCACATAATCATCTCTCATAGGCAAGCCATAATCATGAAGCGCTTTCTTATAACCACTAACTCGTTCTAACCTTGGTGAAATATTATGAATAATCGAAGTTGTAAGCATCCCTATTCGCTTGTAGTCTTTCTGAACTAAATGTTCAACAGCAAGTCTTGATGCCTTCTCATTCTCAAGCATAATCGCTGATATCGGAATCCCCTCAACAGAACGGTCGAGAAAAACAAGAGGATATTGATTATCAAGCATCTTCTGATACAAATCACGGTTATTTCCTGTTGGGAAAATAATCAAACCATCGACTTGTTTCGCTAATAAAATCTCAATATAATGCTTTTCCTTAACCGGATCATCATCCGCATTGCAAATGATCATATGGAAGCCTGAATGGTTACAAACATCCTCAATCGCCCGGCTAACCTCAGTAGAGAAGTTGTGTAAAATATTGGCGACAATCACTCCAATAGTTTTCGTAGACTTTTGTTTCAGGCTACGAGCTACAATATTTGGTTGATACCCCAACGTATCAATAGCCATCTCAATCCGCTGCTTCGTCTTCTCACCCATGTAGTCATAACGTTTATTAAGAAATTGAGATACTGTGCTTTTCGAAACTTCTGCGTGTGCAGCAACATCTGATATTGTTATTGATTTCATAATGTTATCTCCATATCTCATCACTATTTATTTCTGCTAAACCGGTTTAGTAAATCGATTTAGTAATAGTATAAAACCCATGTAAGCGTTTTACAACCCTTGATTGATTCATAATCTCTCTTAATCTAATAGTGAGAAACCACAAACCCCATGACAGCGCTATCAATAATGAATAAAGATTTTCCAAAAAAATTTCAAAAAGTTTTTTTGTCGTTTAGTTATAGAGCAGGATTGTTGAGTAGCGAGTGAAAAGAATGGTTCCGTATTTAAAAAGAGGAATGGGATCAGGGAAAACGAAACCACTTTAAGTTGAGGATTATGATTATCATTACATGAACGTGACAGCTGTGAAATACTGACTTACTAAAAAATTGAAAGCCAAAACAAACCACATAAAGACATAAAAAAACGAGCCACCAACATAGAGCAGGCCGCTCGCTTCTTTTTAAATTGTTAGGACTTTTTTCAGGGCCAGTAGTTTCCATCCCCCATTCACCTTCTCAAACATAAGGGGCAATAGCTGAAGATCCTACTGTATTAATTACTAAGGTTTTATATGGATATTTTCACTGAGAAAATGGATGAATTTGAAATAACCTTGGTAAGATGTTGTTTCCGTTATGGTTGAAAGCGTTTGGAGGTCCGAGAAATCACTTGTTTTCCTGATTTCTTTATGTATATTACGACGGAAAGGCCGCATAGCCATCAGGGCAAACTAAAAATCCCCCTCATCAAGAGGAGGACACACCCAACGCCATCTTCAAATAATCCACAAACAACACCGACTGTTCCTTCACTCTCACCTTTTCCTCAGGCAAAATCGCATCATCAAGAGCCAAACCATCCACAAACGTAATGATCGACCTCGCTACCAACTCGCTATCATAGCGGTTGCTGAACTCATCGGCTTCCTGACCGGCTTTGATGATTTCATTGAAGATGCTGAGCCCCTTCTCATAGCGCTTTCCCCCATAGGCACGACGGCGCTCATCGTTGCGGCCGGTGATGAAAAATTCGAGCTTGCTCGGGGCGAGTGGGTCCATTTTCGAATCCGGACTTCCATCTTCACCGAACATCAGCTTCATGAGCAATGTCCAGTGCGATTCTACTTCTTCAAGAGAAAAACCAGTCGTTTCCGCTTCATGACTAAGTCCTTCTTCAAGAATCGCTTCGAACAAATCCTCTTTGTTGGAAAAATATTGATAGAGACCGCCTCGGCTGACATTGGCGGCTTCCAAAACGTGTTTCATCGTCGTATGTTCATAGCCATGCTCGATGAAGACTTTGGTTGCGGCCTCCATAATGTCAGCTCGTCGTTGCTTCAGGTGTTCTTTGCTTACTCGTGGAGACATCTGCATTCCCTCGCTCTACTTTTCGTTTTGTCAAAAATCCAATCAGTGATACCAGGACGAGAAGACTCGCCGTAATCATAAACGTCGGAACCACTCCGATGATCGTCGCGATCCATCCTCCAAGCAGTGGACCAATGATGGTCGCAGTTGTCATCACGCTGTTGATGACACCGAACACGCGGCCGGTCATATGGACAGGAGTGTGGACTTGGACGGTCGCCTGGAAAGGTACGAAAATCAGGCTCGCCGAGAAACCGGCGGTGAATCCCAGTCCTGGCCCCCAAAGGATCGAATAGCTGAGGTCATAATGGGTGAGTAATCCCATTATGCCAAAGCTCGCGCCGATTCCACAAACCCCAAGGACCATGAGTGGGTAAGGGTTGTAGTCGGTTTTTTTCGCTAGTAGAAAGCCAGCAACGAACATGCCGAGACCCGATCCTGTCACAAGGTACCCGAATAAGTCAGGGGAAGCATAGGTCAATTCTCTAATCAGGACAATCAGTTGTGAATCGGCAGCTTGCAGGATCAAAAGGCTGAGTCCCACAAGCATCAAGCCCGTCAACATGAAGCGACTTGATTTGAGAAAAGAAAATCCTAAAACGAATTCCTTCCTGAATGACTCCTGTGCAGGTTCAGTTTCCGAGAATTCCAGACGGACGGCATTCGGAATAAACAGCAGGATGACCGCAGAGACCGCGAAGGTGACTGAATCGATGATGAACACCTGCTGGGCACCGAATACAGTGACAAGCAAACCACTCACAAGCGGACCAAGAATTTTTGTCGACGAATCGATCATCGAGGTGATCGACATCGCCCCTTTCATATCTTCCTCTGCCACCAATTCCTTCAGCTTCCCGTTTTTCGCAGGAATGAACAACGAGGAAAAAATTCCAATCGCTAAGAGCGTGGCATACACCATCCAAAGCGATGTAGCGATAGTCAAAAGGAGAATCAAAGCCGTCCGGGCGACATCAGAAACGATCATGAGCGTTTTCCGGCTGAAGCGGTCAGCCACGATACCGGCTACAGGGCCAAACAACGCCATTGGAGCCGCTAAGCATAAGAAAACGAACGAAACTTCAAGCGGTGAAGCCTCCCATTTCAAACCAACGAGTGTAATGATCGCAACGATGCTGAGCCAGTCGCCGATGCTGGAAATCGCTTGTGCGGACATCAAGGTGATGTACCCTTTGTTTTTCAATAAACGTTGCATGTCATTGGCCCCTCCCACTAAAACGACATCAGTGTCGACTTGTTAATTTCATTATATCGATACTGATGTCGTTTTGCAACCGTCTTTTCATGACAGATACATCAACATGTCAGAGAGACAATCCTCTAAATTAATATAAACCAAAAGAGCAACGACCTTGCGCTACAATCTATCTACTTGTTTCTCCTTCCCACCTTGTAGCTTAATGAAATATATAGTCAGCTCTTCCATACAATTATCCTTTATACTCTATTAACCTAAGATAAAAAACTCGATAGATGGACAGTTTAAAATATCAGTCCATCTATCGAGTGTCCCTTTAACAGTTCAACAATTTAAAACCATGACTCTAAGGATTCATTAAGTTGTAGATTTAATCGGTACCTATCCCCCAACAAGTTAGTACATTAACTAATCAAGGAAGCTAAACTTATAAATATTCTGTTCTAACAACTTCGCCTGATAAAGTTTCACTGTTGTTGACCTTTCTATTATCTAATCATGCAGATAGCGCACCTTGTTTTTTTGGTAGGCGTAGAGCTAATACCCCGGCTATGAGTAGGAAAATAAACGCAAAAATGAAAAATAGTCCATTGGCTACAAATCCATAAAGAGAAATCGCGATCAATCCCCATCCTGCGATTTTCTTAAATTTCCAAGCCAAAAATCCAAGGAAGATGGCTAGTGCAGATAACCAAAAGACCGCGGCTCCATCGTTCGCCATTTCCGCTTCCCCAAACATTTCGCCTCCTGCTGTTACAATAAATCCGCTTATAATGCCAGAAATACCACCTAATATACTTAATACAGCAATCCATACTTTCATTGTTTTATGCTCCTCTTTCTTCATTTTATAAATATAGAATAAGTTCTTAACCATGATGGAAGGGGAATACCCCCCTAGCCATCCTTCTTTAAAATGACCAGTTATACGCTTTAACTTTCACTTCAGATGCTTTACCTGCTACATCTTCAGGAAGCTCTGGATAATTCAATTCAAATCCAGCTTTTCCGTCCTGATTCAAGCTCACTTGGATGCTACCGTTTAATGTTCCTAAGAATTCACCGTTTTCATCATACAAGCCTGCAGCTAGACGAATATCATCAGCTTTTTCTTTGTTTGGATTCATAACTGTACCTGTGACGACATAAGGATAGTGACTGCCCTCTTTAACTTCAACACTTGTCGTTTCTAGCATCATCGGCTCTTCATTCGTCGAATCAAAATCAATATTGACACTAACATCAGTGACTTCATCTGCGGAAGTAGCCGATTCTAATCCTTTAGACACTCCAAGATAAGCTACTTCACCTGGCATAATCACATCAGGAACAGCAGAAACCATTGCTGCCGTTCCAATAATCGTGTCACCTTCTCCTTCGAAGTTGACCTGAACATCACCAATCATTGCAGGCTTATCTCCTGTATTCGTAATGACCGCAGAATAGCTGCCATACACATTATCAATGCTGTCTTTACGTGCACCGAATGTTTCAGATTGGACTTCAACAGCCGCTTCCGCCTGTTCTTCCTCTACCTCTTCCTCTTCTTGTCCTTTTTGATCTTCTTGTTGTTCAGTGCCGTTATTATCATCACTGCTCATGGTTGCATCTTCCGAACCACACGCCGCCAAAACACTCGCTGATAAAACAGATATTCCTAGTACTTTTGCAAATTTATTCAATTTCAAATCCCCCTAATGTGTTGTTGTTTATTTTGCTTTCTCATAAATATCTTCAAATTCATTCAACATCTCTTCGCCTTCTTCAGTATCTGCCTCATCTTCACGTACAAGCCAGCCGATCTTATCATCCATAAGCATTACGTAGATATCAACAGGTTTTCCTCCTGCATTATCGGCTTGGATCTTAACAATTTCACCTGTCTCGCCTTCACTTTTATATTTCACACTATCAACAATCGTAATTTGTTCTACCTTGCTATCTTCACTTACCCTTTCTCCAGCTCCTAATAAGAACAAGTCACGCACATCTTCATGCATGTTTTCTCCTTTGATGAACGATTTGGCTTGTTCTCTATCCTCGAGATTGTACATGACATCAACGAATTCTTTCGCTAATTCTTCGTTCTCAGTTATTTCCGGTTCTTCTTGTTTCGCTTGTTTTTCTTGATTTTCTTCTTTTTGCTGTTCTTCCGATAATGTTTCTTCTTGACTTTCTGCATCATTACTTCCGCATCCGGCAATTAACCCCAAAGAAAAAGTAGTCAATCCGAATAGTTTAATTAGTGATGATGGCAAAATTAAATCCCCCTACTCAAATCTATAAGTTATCTATTAGTTGCTATAATTGTTCATCTTGTTGAGTTCCTTTTTGTACAATTGAGGAATAATTGATATTGGAAAATCAACTTTACTTATTTCTCATTTATGTGGCTCCCCCCTGTTTGTTAACTGTACAATTAATTTATCATCTAAAAACTAAAACACCCTACCATAAAAATGGTAGGGTGCTATCGAATCTATTAGAGTAGTCCTTATAACTTTCTAGCAAGCTCGTCTGAACGGAGAATAATATGAACCATTGACGCACTACCACCTCTTATAGGATCATCCATCTCCGACATATCAATATCCGCTTCTACTTTCACGCGCTTCCTTTCTTTCCCTGCTAAACTCACTTCAAACGGCCCGTTGTTTTGCATTAGCGACATCAAGGGTTGTTCCCCTCCTCTGCTGTACTGCTCATAAAAGTCTATCGAAAATTGGACATCGTCTTGACTATGATTTTTAAATGGAAATTCACACACCCCATTCAATTTCGTTGAATCCGTCATTTCAAATTCACACATGCTGTCCTCCTGATCATAGGAAACTGCATAAACACCTTCGGCAAATGTATTCTGGTAGAAACTAGCAAAGATCATTGGCAACACAGCGATCGTTATAAAAGAAAGAATGACAGCACGCACTCGGTATTTTTCCAGAGATTTCACTAGGAAGTAGATTCCCGTTATGAACACGACTAAGTATAAAAGCCCTATATAATTAAAACCATTTACGATTTCGATAGGTACATTTAAAATCGAAACAACTGTCATACCGTATGGGTTCTCATATGGAAATGGAAAATTTAACACCATAAATATGGTTAACAAAATGAGTGCAATATAGAGAAACTTTTTATTTTTGATCAATAGGAAACACACCTTCTATGGATGAATTGTATCGTAATAAGTGAAAGTACCTAGCAAATAGAGAAATCAAATTGTTCTTCCATCAATCTTTAGCTTTTGCCTTAGTTAATGGAATAACCACTTTAAACCTTCCCATTATTTAATGAAGGGAATGGTTCATCGTCCTGATAATGGACAACTAACTAACCGCCTTATTGAAATAAATGATGCAGTAACCGATCCTTATCTTCAAAAAATTGCTTCATTAGATTGAAGTGGTCCGTTTTCTCTAACTTTGTCTCGTTCATGCCCTCTTCAGTAAGCTGAATAATTTTCGAGCTTGGATAAGCCATGATTATTGGTGAGTGAGTGGATATGATAAACTGAGAACCTTCATTCACAAGTTCATGGATTCGAGTGAGCATAGACATTTGTCTTAAAGGGGATAAGGCGGCTTCTGGCTCATCTAATATGTATAACCCATTACCTTGAAAACGATTGGTAAATGCTGTAAAAAAAGATTCTCCATGAGATTGTTTATGTAGTGACCTTCCCCCAAATGAGTCTACAATCTTAGGTCCGAACGATGGAGCTTGATCTAATTCCTCAATATTTGTAGCTAAATTGTAAAATGTTTCCGCCCTAAAGAAGAAGTTATCTTTTGCCTTATACACACCCTAGACAATCGCAAATATTGCGCTAAGATGGAATGGGAATCATAATTGGAAAAATTAAAATTCAAAGTACCTCCCTCAGGGTTGAATCCAAACTTTATCGCAATGCCTTCTAGCAAAGTAGATTTCCCCATACCGTTTTCTCCGACAATATAAGTAACATTAGGATGAAAAAGCAGCTCTGAAAACTTCCTAATCACGGTGTAGATGAAAAGGAAAAGACTCATACGAACCTATATTTTCCGACTTTAAATGGAGACTTTTAATATACTGAGTGTCTTGATTTAATATCACTATTCAATATTCCCCTTTCCAGTTTCTTATTGAGAGGAAAAAGATAAATAACGGTTGAAGCCTGTACTCCTTCCTTTTACCAAGTCTTATTCAAAGTACAGCCCCGTTGTTGAATAAAGTTAAAGCTAGAGCTCATTCAACCAATATTCAGCTCTCCCCCTTTTATGAGGAAGACTCGATATCAAATTAATTGAAACTCACACTATATCATGATAATTTTGATGATTTTTCTAGAACAAGCACCGCACTCACATTGATGATATTGTGGAAAAAATGATCAACTAAAAAAAATGTTGGTACAAAAATTAACTCTTACGTTCATGTACTTGAACATAAACAGATCCGTGTAATGTGTCATTTATATAAGCATCTAACTTCCACATCCCACTCTTGGGTAAAGACATAATCGTCGGAACAGAAGCATCAGCACCATTGTGTTCCTTAACAATTAATGGTTGATTGTCTAAAGCATCAACATTACTTCCAGATACATTGTGGGTTCCAACGACTTTTAACTGACCATCTAACGCCTCTTCATTACCCCAAAAATGCCACATATATTTTTGTTCTTTGTCTGGATAAAACTTAGTTACTTCTTCACCATCATAAATAAAACCTAACTGGCCTTCTTCCCCAAGCATTGTAAACGAACCAGATTCAAATAATTCACTTTCTTTCCATTCTTCTTCAGAGCACCCCACCAAAAACACAGCTAAAACAACAAGTATCATATAAACTAGTCGAAAAATCTCTTTTCTCAACAGATCCCTCCTAATTTACTTTGAAGAGTCATTATCTGTTTCCATCGTTCCATATCATTACAATTAACTCAAACAATAGAAGTTTATTCAGTTGTTTAAATGATAGTTACTTGTACTTGTGCGAGCCGTCACAGTAGGGCTGCTTTTGAGATAGTCCACAAGAGCAATCATTTAATCCCTTTCCATTAAGAATTTGCTGCATATATTTTTCAACTCTTGCCTCTCGAGTTTTGGATTTTTTGGCTTTAGAAAAATAAAGAATATATGCTCTTTGGCGCCCCGGGGTCAATGCTTCAAAAGCCGTTTTCAAGGCAGGGATTTCATCGAACTTATTTTGAAGTTCTTCAGGAATTATGAATTCTGTATTCTTTTTTACTTCTGAACCTGCTTTTTCAACTTCAACCGCTTCATGAATATAAGCTTTCAAGATGGTTTCCATTTCAACTATTTCTTCAACATTGGTAAATCGTATCTGGCGCGCCGCCTGTACATTCTCCGTTTGTTGGATTAGAATCCCGTGGGTATCCTGTAATAAGGAACCTTTGTGAAATAGAAGCGCACAATATTCTTTAAATCCATGAATTAAAACTATGTTTTTTCTCTCAAATGTGTAACAAGGATGCATCCACTTAAAATCTTCGGTCAGCTCACAGTCAAGAACGATATTTCTCAACTTCTCAAATTCTTCGTTCCACTTTTTTGCTTTACTTAAATATTCATCAACCTTTGGATTCATGCTACTATTTGTAATCAAGAACCCCCCCTTTCAATCAAAATATTCATAGTTTAGAACTTGCAAGAAACCCACCCCCAAACTTGCATTTCTCGAGTGGAGAGGAGTTTAGTCTAGACCGAGTTCTCTGCCACCTTTTCAGTTGCGACTCATTGAAAGTTCTCTTTATATTGAAAACATGAGATCAAGACATTTATTTCCGCCAAAAAGTTGAACACTCTGCTTTATCCTGAATATTAAATTCAATTATTTCCTCAATCAATTCGTAATTTACCGGCTCACTCCACTTAATTCGAAACAAGCCTTTGGTAGCGCTGTAGCCAGCTTGTGCAATGCCATCAGAGAAGTGTGCCATAGCTACTTCTTCGGGTGCTAAACTCATATGGTTCTTCGCTGTGTCAATGCCGATAATAAATGTGCCGTGATCAGTAAACATTGGCGTATTCCACTTGATTTGTGGTTCCAAATTTGGAAATTTATTAGCAACCCAACTCAAAACTTCCTCTGTTCGGTCACGGTGGTCAGGGTTATCAATTCCTGCTAAATATTTTGAAAAAACCTCCATGTTGTTCCCTCCTAAATATTATTTTTGAACGACATTTTGTACAGCCAATGGATAGGGTAATAAAGAAAGAGTGTTGTAATACATCGATGAGCACCAATTTTATAATAATAAAAAATGGAAGAATTTCCTTTATTGACCTCCATCCTACCACTTGTTTGTGTAAGTTCAAGTCAAGAAGTGATATAGATAGTAAAATCTAAGAATAATTTAAAGAAAAGCATGCAAAAGTAAAATTAAAAATAATGTGTTAAATTAATAGACAGGAATATATGAATGGTAAAGGGGATGAACTTACAAATGGCAGACAATGTAGAGACAGGTCTCTTCGGAGAATTCGGAGGAAGTTATCTACCGGAAGATTTACAAAAAGTATTATCAGACCTTGCCGAACAATTTGAAAAGTATCGCGATGATCCGGAATTTGAAGAGGATCTTAGTTACTATTTAAAGGAATACGTAGGACGTGAGAATCCATTAACTTTTGCTAAAAACCTTACGAAAAAAGTAGGCGGAGCTAAAATTTATTTAAAACGTGAAGATCTAAATCATACAGGTGCACACAAGATTAATAATGTTATTGGTCAAATCCTGTTAGCGAAACGAATGGGTATCACTCGTGTGATCGCTGAGACAGGGGCTGGTCAACACGGAGTAGCAACTGCTACGGCTTGCGCCATGTTTGAAATGGACTGTACGATCTACATGGGAAAAACCGATACTAAAAGACAGGAATTGAACGTATTTCGTATGGAATTATTAGGTGCAAAGGTAGTGCCTGTAGAAAAAGGACAAGGACGATTAAAGGATGCAGTGGATGAGGCGTTAAGTGATTTAGTCGAAAACTATGAAAATACCTTTTACTTGTTGGGATCTGCAGTAGGACCACATCCCTTCCCTACCATGGTGAAGCATTTTCAATCGGTTGTTAGTAAAGAATCGAAGCGTCAAATCATGGAAAAAGAGAACAAGCTCCCAACAGCGGTAGTTGCCTGTGTCGGTGGCGGAAGTAATGCGATCGGCGCATTCTCTCACTATATTGACGAAGCCGAGGTTCGCTTGATTGGTGTGGAACCAGCCGAAGCAGCAACGATTACAAAAGGAGTTCCTGCAGTCATTCATGGGTTTAAATGTTTAACATTGCTTGATGAAAATGGAGAACCGCAACCCACCAATCCCATAGCAGCTGGATTAGATTACCCTGGTGTTGGTCCAGAACATAGTCATTTAAGTACAACTGGAAGAGCTGAATATGTCACCGTAACGGGAGAAGAATCGCTAGAAGCATTTCAAGAGTTGTCTAAAGTGGAAGGGATTACTCCCGCATTGGAAAGTTCACATGCCATAGCTCATGCAATCAAACTTGCTCAGTCCTTATCAAAAGATGATGTTATTATTGTTAACCTGTCTGGTCGAGGGGATAAAGATATTGATCAGGTTTATGAAATGTTGAAGAAATAGAGTTTTGATGAACGTAAAATTCCAGCTTTTGACTGATCTTACCTTATCAAGTAGACAGGGGAAATAATAAAAATGCTAAGCAGCTTTAGCTCTATATTCGGTAGGGCTAAGGCGTTTAGTCTTTGGTATCTATAGTTAATAAAAATAAATGTACTCATCGATCACATACGAATATTTCTGTATTTATTATTTAGCATTCAACCCATGTATGAAATGGCAGTATATTTTTTGCATTTCAAAAGACCTTCAATATTTGATTACCGCCACAATAATATACCACATCTTGTTGAATAGACTTATTATTCAATTACTATTTTTCCAGCAGAACATATACGTGGCTTTGGTTCTAAACACTGACCGCCAGTAAGATTAACTTTCAATTGAAATTCAGTTTTTAAATCCTCAAAACTGAAATCTTCTTCTTTTTCATTAGAAATTTTAGTGTTTTCGCCAACCGAAACCCACATTTGTTCTTCATCTTCTTGAACTCTTTTTGTTAAATTTAATAACACCCTTTTACTTTCGCTATTCACTTCCGTAATAACCCCTGCAATTTCATAATTTTCGTTAGTTTCTTTATTCATTGTTTCTTCGTTTGGTTTTGAAACGTTATTCTCCTTATTTCAGGCAAGAAGTGACTGTTCTTATTGAACAATCGACCCGTTTCTTGAATAGGGAAGTTGCTTCTAATTACTCCAGAATTTCTATATTTTTCACCTCAAAATCATTAGGGTCCCAATCATCCTCAGCTGTTGTATCTATGAAAGTTACTTTCACATTTTGACCAACCTCAAGCTCAGATGTGTCCTCCACTTTTAATGGAGATTTATCTATATACACCATACCTCCTTCAATCTTTGTGATTTCCCCTGTAATCTCATCGGAATTCGAACATGCAACTAACATCAAGACCAACAAAAGTACAACATTAACTACCCTCATTTTTTTACCTCCAATACATGCTCTTATTAAATTCTCCTGCCTCTTTACTTAAAGAAAGAGCATTACCGTTGTTATGGTAATGCTCCCATTAGTAAAGCAACTTAAACCCTATTTAAATGTGTGTCCTTGAAATTAGTTGAATATTTAAGCCCGTACCCCATTACTCTATCCATCCCTATATGAGCAGACCATATTAAACCTATTGCCAACACTAACTGATTAGATAGGAGTAACCCTACTAAAATAATAGTAATGGACAAACTATAAGTATGAAAAATATTATAGCATTTTGCTCCAACTTTACTATTTAACAAGTACCCTAACATAGAAATATCAGGTGCTAACAAAAAAATTACAAACATAACCCAACTGTACTCATTAAACCAATAAAAGTATATACTTAATACCAATACTGCCAGCCCTTCAATATGTAACATAATTTTATTCAACTCTGTTCCCCTCTCTATTCAATGTTTTGCTATTTATATTTTATTAGAAAATTATTCGTATATCACCTTTGTTAAAGATAACTGCTGATATAGTTGAACAAGAGCGCTATTCCTTATTAAAGGAAAGCACCCTTTAATTTAAGTACATCATTTCACATTTTATTCAACAAACGCGCCCTTTTGCTTAAGAATACTGACTAACCTAACACCCTTTATACTGAACATTTATTCAAGTGTAGCTTTCAAAATAAACAAGCTAGCGAAGTTACTTATTGAATTTATTTGGACAGTCACAGTATCTCCTGATTGAATAGCTTGACTTTCTCCGCTACCATTCAACAATACAGTAATAGGTTTCTCCTTTGTAGACACAACTCCTAATCCAACAAGACCTTGTTGTTCATTTGAACCTATCTCATCAACTGTGAAAGTTAAACTTTCACCTTGAACATCCTCGCCACTAGCTAACACTTGATAAAAATTCTCACCTTCTTGTTCATTGGTTGCATTATAATCTGGTACGATAAAATAAGCTCCGAAACTAGAAGATATAAGAAGCAAAATACCTACAACAAAAACTACAATGGGATATCCGAATCTTCTTTTCTTTATCATAATTACTATAAACCATATAATTCCTATAGCAATTAAAATAAATGAAAAAATTATGAGAAGGCCTAAAAAAAGTTGCATTAAATTTCTCCTTTCATATTTATAAGATTAGTTTTTTTATACAACAACTGAGTCTGTTAGTTCCATAGAATAATTGTTAATTAATAAGTAATATGTTATTGAACAAAAGGTTATTGCACTTAATTAATATTTCTTATGCTACTAAACTGTTCAATAAGCCTTATTCAACAATCTGGTCCGATTGTTGAATATCAGTTAATCATTGCTCTTGCACTAAACTGCGTTGTTAATTTAAGTACATCTGTTCACATATCTATTTTAACATAATATTCCAATTATTCTTCAAATACAAAAATAGGATCGCCGTAAGCGACGACCCCTTGTTAAACTATTGCACCCTTTAGTACAAGAGTATTCTTACTGCTTTTTTTCAAAATTGCCCACTTAATTCAATTTTAATTTTTATTCTTAATAAATTTAATGTGCCATGGAAGAAAAAGAAAAAACATAATTACATAAAAAGGTATTGAATACCAAATTTCCCAACCCTTTTGTATCAGGAAACCAACATTTACTAAAAGATACTCGGTAATCAAAGAACCGACAGTGAATATGGTTGCAACAACCCATTTTGATTTAGAAGAAGTATAATAATTATAATAAATTACACTAATACAAGCAGGAGCAATCGAAAACATTATTGTATCTGGAATACTACCTATTGAGGGTTTTCCTGAATCAAGTAAATCCAGTTGATAAAAAAAGACAATGTTTCCCATCCAAGCAAGGAATCCTACTACACCAAAAGTTGTGTACCATTCTTTCCAAGAAAGGTGTTTCTTTAACAAAAGAGAAAGAGGTATTAAAATTGCACCAGCAAGATACACCATCCATGCACCTTCAGGTGTCAAGTCTAAACGTTTTATTACTTCATTCCAATAATTATCCATTTTTACCTCCCTCATAAATTATATATTTACTGTCTCCATTTACTATTCAATTATTCTGCCTGTTAGTTCAATAAGCATAGGCTTTACCTTCTTGAAGTATTGCACCTGTTACTTGAATAAATAATCTATATTATATAAATCATAAATATGAAGTTTCATATTGAGGAAGTGACAAATTATGATACATCCTTGGTTCTACGTATCCAATGATTTATTAGAACTATCTATAGAAAGGCTGACCAGGAATTGGATAAAGACTTTATCCAACTTGCATTCAACGAAATTAAAAGAAGAAATTTGAGAGTTGATAAACCAAGACACATTAAACTGATAAAATAAAAGAAAGTCCAATAAAACAAATTAAAGCAGGTATAATTCACCAGGGTGAAATTCCAAATAATTGGAAATCATATTGTTATTAGCATAACATCCATATAATAAAGAAGGTTTAATTTTGAAAACAAATGAATATAAGTCACCTGTGGCAGCTTTACTATGGTCAGTTATGATGGCAGGTTTCGGTCAATTTTATAACGGTCAATATATATTTGGTTTTGTACTTTTGATTACTGAATTTTCAGCCAATATAGCATCAAACTTAAACTTGGCTATTCATCATTCTATTCATGGGGATTTTTTAGGTGCACATAATGTAGTTGATTATCAATGGGGATTGTTTTATCCCTCTGTCTATGTTTTTTCTATTTGGCAAGCATATAACAAGGCAATATTAATGAATCATCAACGAAAAGGTGAAGAACCTCAGCCCAGAACATATTTAACAGGTTTTTGTATTGGATTAGTTGCGGGGATGAATTTCGGTGTCTATTGGCATCATCATTTTTTGGATGAAATTTCTCTCATTAGATTTTTAACAAGTCCAGTTCATAATGGTCTTGCCTTAGGGGTAATAGGTGGAATAGTAGGGCATTTAATTGAAAAATACGTAAATAACCGTGCAAAAGATAAATTAAAAATGAGATAAAGAAAGCTAATTATTCTAATTCAACTATCCTGCGTCGTTAGTTTAAGATCAACACTTCACAAACTGACCATTCTTAATAAGAATATTATACTAGAAAATAACGAATTGTTGTTCTTATTTTCCACATATATGGAAATAATTCCTCTGAAACACTCAAAATACATTGGAGGGATCAAGATAAAGACCAATACATACTTGTGACGGAGCGAATTCCTCACCGAATGAGCATTGCCCAGATGAGGTATGTCATTAAACGGATATCGAATCGTGCTGGTATAGATAACACCATACACCCTCACCAATTGCACCACAGTTATGCAACTCAATTACTAAATAACGGCGCTCCTCTTGATGTTATCCAGAGTTTACTTGGGCATGAAAAGAGTGAAACTACTCGTATCTTTGCTCAGTTGAGTGAAAAATTGACAAGATTTTTATAGAAAATACTTTTAGTTCGATTTAAATTTTAAACCCATTGAAATCACACAAATCTATGAAGTGGTAAACACATGGCATTTACTGGTACATTCTTTGTCATTCGGTGGTAAAAACTATGGCAGAAGTGGTACATTTCAGTGGCCGTAATCAATATTTCTCCAATGTATAAATTGATGTATATTGAAGGTCTTTTTATTTATGAGGTTTGTTAAAGTAAAGCCCCGTTACTTTAACAAAAGCTTCTTCTTATATTTCAATATCCTTACAAATTGTTCATTCTGATAATCTCTCCAATATTAGCGCCCACCCAAGCCCCGATAATTGGGAAAGCGTCGAGAGGAAAGTCCAATCTTACAGAGTTAAAATCCTTAATAAACGTTAGGGTGGACAACGTAATGACTACTATTATCCACATAAGCACACAAAATCCCCCAATGAGGAGGGATGGTTTTCTGTTCTCGGCAAAATAACCAAATAGCACGAATAACAAAAGCATTACGAGATTGAATTGGTCTAATTGCTTCTTTTTTAAATGCTTAACTTCTTTTTAAATCCCATTGTCTTTCATCTATTTATTCTCCCCTCTCTCTAAAGAAACGAGGAGGGTTGACAATGAAATCGGTATGATCAACGCCTTATGGTCGGGCGGTGGTACGCTCCTTGTTATGTTATTAGGTGTCGGTTTATTTCATGAATCGGTGACCATGTCCAAAGTTCTCGGACTGTCGTTGATCCTAGCAGGAATAATGGGATTGACTGTACCTAGAAAAGAAAGGAGTATATAACTATGGGTTATTTGGTCCTTTCTCTAGTATTAGCGACCATCGGCAATATTTCAGTAAAATTCTCATCAGGTTTTCAGCGTTTATTTCCTAGTGTCACTTCGTTTGTTTTTTTCGGAGCCTGTCTATATTTTCTTACGATGAGTGTACAGACCATTGAAATCGGAATCGCTTATGCCATTTGGAGCGGTGTCTCCATCATGGCCACCACATTATTTGGAATTCTTCTTTTTAATGAAAGAGCTAGTAGTAAAAAATTTCTCTTTATCAGTTTCATCATCCTTGGCATCGTAATTATTAAATAAAAGGCGAGAGGGAATTCTATGAAATCCCTTCTCTCCAGTATGTGGCAGGCTTGGCGGTGAAAAATCACTATACACCCTAGTTATGTAGATGAAGAATAATAATGGATAGTGTAATTACTCTTTAAAATATCATTATCAGAAAAATTAAATCACTTTCTCTCTTAGACGTTTGCGCCCTAATTATTACCCTTACCTTGAATTTAAAATAAGAGCAATAGGAGGCATTTTCTGAATTTGAAAATAGACCATATGTGCTTAATTAATTGTAGTTACAAATCCTTCGTAAATATTCTCTGATTTCATTTTCAACAACTTGAGCGTTATATAAATTTGCATAAATGACGGATTCAAATACTAAGCCGTGGATGAATATAATTAATGAATTGGCGCTGTCGTTAATACTTATGGAATTTTTTATATAGCCATCCTTATGAAGCATCCTAAATATATCCTTTGCAAAACTAAGGTTTACTTCTCTAAATCTTTTCTTAGGCTCTTGATATTCCGAGTTCATAGTTGCCATTATTGAAAATTTCACCCATATATCATTCTCAATTCTTTCTTCTTCTGTATTAGCTTGAACAATCTGTTTAATCATACGAACTGCGTTTTCAAAAACCCCCAGATTTACCTGTACTACATTTTGCATTCTCTCCTCAAATCTTTGATAGATAACGTCCATTGCGAACATATATATGTCTTTTTGCTTTGGGAAAAAGTGTTGAACAGAGCCTAAGGATAATTCTGCTTCTTTGGCAATTTCTCGTAATGTAGTTTTTTCGAAACCAAAATAATGAATGATGCGAAACGTTGCTTCTACAATTTGGTCTTTTCTTTCAGCGTGATCTATTTTTTTAGGCATATTATAACTCCTTTGATTTTTTAAGTCGATTGTATTATAATCTTTTTAGGTCAATTGACTTAAAAAAGAAAGGTAGGTGCTTATATGGAAAACGTTTTTCTTCAGTATACTTTTATTTTTTTTGTAAGTATGATCCCTTTCCTTGAAGCATTTTTAACTGTTCCAACGGCCATTATCGTTTTCAACTTTCCGCCTGTTGTAGCATTAATTGTAGCTATTCTCGGGAATGCAATTAGTGTCCTTCTATTTGTACTTTTTGGATCTGAAATTAACAAACTCTTTAACACAATATATAATAAACTTCGAAAGAGCGATAAAACGCCCATGGAAATTAACCCTCGAATAAAAAGAACCTTCGATCGTTTTGGAGCAACAGGAGTATGTTTTTTATCATCTATTCTGTTTAGTAGCCAGATTGGTGCTGGTGCAATAACGACTCTAGGGGCCTCAAAAAGTCAAGTGTTTATTTGGACAAATCTAGGAATGAGTACGCTGGCAGTAGTAATGGCAACATTATCTGTAGTGGCAGAAGGATTAGTTTCTTCATTAGTGAATTTATAGTGAATTATAAAAGAAAAATTTTGTTAAAACAACTCTACACTAAATAATTAGTATCACTGCGAATAAGCGATCATTTACGAGTGAATCGAATCTGTCTGAGGGATACTATTTATATTATCTCGTATTGATGAACTATGTACTTTACTCCCTATTCATTCTAAGTTTCTTGTCTTACTTTGGGAGAGATGAAATAATAGCTATTATAAATAAATTTTATTTTTGATCAAGAGGAAACACACCTTTTGATAGAGTATATAATCTTCGCATTAGGGTATTACTCTGGCGTAAATTTTTATAAATACAGTACGTGATGGACTTTTATTTTGAACCCGAAGCCTTCTTCTCAAAATAATGATGCAAGCGATAGTCACATATGTCCTTTGTGAAAGCATAAAGAATTTCCCTATCGATCTCCTCAACTTCCATATTCACAATAAACACTTCCCCATCAAAATCAATGAGTCCATCACTCGACCCTGCCCACTTCGTAAATGGCATGTCTTCTATTAATTTAGCTACTTTGCGTTCATCAAACTCCCACAATTTTTTCGTATTGCTCGTAGAAAAGTCTGTCTCTTTTCGGTAGGATTTACTCATATAGAAATCATGAAAGTCTTTTGCAATCTCTTTCGCTTTCACTGGTTGCTCAAATGATTCCACTCCACGATCTAACATTAATTGGAGAACAACCATTTTATAACTTTTTGACATGAGTGTTTTTTCAGCTTCTTCCAACCAGTGTTTGTATCGTTCATAGACCCTTACTTCTTCTACGGTTAACTCTTCTGCCCATTTCAAGAATCCAGTATAGCTTTTAAATATTCGCTTGTACTCTTTACCATTCACGTCGCTATATAGATGCAGCTCGTAATAAGTTGGACGACGCCCTTTTTGTTCTTTGACTTTATGGTAAGCCGTGCGTAGTTTTTCTTTACGAGGACTCACTTTCCTCCTTAACTCTTTTAACAAATCAATAGCTTTCGTATCAAGGTTCAACTCACACCCTTGTGGTACAACTGGTACAACGGACGCTCCGGGTTTATGTTCGCCTCGATTGGTATCCAGTAAAGCCAGCTTGTTATCAGCATTTCTATAGTTACCAATTAGGTCAATGATCGTACAATGAGATTTCCCCTCACTTAATCGTAGTCCTCTACCTATTTGTTGCGTATAAACAACAAGAGACTCTGTTGGACGGACAAAAAGAATGGTATCGACGGATGGAATATCGACACCTTCATTAAATAAATCCACCGTGAAAATGATATCCAGTTGCTGGCTTTCTAAACGATTAATAGATTCCCGTCTAGTTACATGATGCGTTTTTCCATGGATAGCTATCGCTCGATACCCATTATCGTTAAAATATTGAGTCAGAAACTCTGCTTGTCTAATCGATGAACAGAAACCAATCGTACGTGATTGTTTATGCTCGGACCAACGAGTAACGATCTTCTCCGCTACTTCTTCCTGTAACTGGACCTCTAATAATTCTTTTTGATCATACTTGTTGCCAAGCCAAGTGACTTGAGAGTAGTCGGTTTCATCATAGATCCCATAATAACGAAACGGGGATAACCAGCCGCGCTGGATTGCTTGAATAAAATCCAATTCATACGCAACGTTACCATCACAAATGGCAAATACATCTTGACCATCTGTTCTTTCAGGGGTAGCTGTGATCCCTAAGAGAAAGTCCGGATTAAAGAAGTCCAGTACACTTTGATAAGAGTTCGCTGCAGCATGATGGAATTCATCCATAATAATTAAATCAAAGTCATCAGGATTAAACCTATGTAAATTATCTTGAATACTTAGCGTAAAAATTGATGCAAAAACATGTTCACATTGGTATTCTTTGCTACGACTATTGTAAATGCCTGCCGTTTTGTCTGGCATTACATGATGAAAGGAACCTTTAGCTTGATGCAAGATTTCCTCACGATGGGCGACAAATAACACACGTTCAAACTTCTCAGCAAAAAAAGCTGCTAAGTACGTTTTACCAAGTCCTGTCGCCATAACAGCCATCGCTTTATCATAGCCCTCTTCAATCGTTTCGTATAAAGCATCCAGTGCTTCCGGTTGGGCAAATCGTGGTTCAGGCTTCCCCTGATAATCCGCATTTTCTTCATAAATAACAGAGGATGGCTCTTGACCCACGATGTGTCCAAAAGTCATATTCAATTCTTCTTGCTTCGACCACGTTTGAGCTAAATCCGGATGACTTTCTCTAAATTGATCATATTGCTCTTCGTAGTTCTTCACGGTTTCTTTATTAATATGAATAGTATTATCAGCCTGGAACATATGGATAAATTCATCTAACGATTGATCATAGACCGTTTCAGATACTTGGCGAGGCATGCTGAGATTCCACTCCACCCCATCCATGAAAGCAGATTTTGACATGTTCGATGAACCAACAATTAACGTCCCTTGCTCTTCATACTTAAATAAGAACGCTTTAGGATGAAAAGAACGACCATTACTTTGCCATAAACGAACTTCCACCTGTTGATCGGGCAGATCTGTCAGCCTCTTTAAGGCCTGCGGTTGAGTGACATATAAGTAATCCCCTGTAAGAATTTTGATATCGGCCCCTGCTAAAGCAGCTTTTTCAAGACCATGAAAGATCTGCTCCACACCAGATTTCATAATAAACGACGTCATAATATATATCGTGGATGATTGTTCAATATGTGAAAGAATATCTTCAAGCAGTTGACCCGTGTGTAGTTTCATTTCAAAACTCAATCTTCTACCTCTAATAAAAAGATACGTTCCTTAAATGATCCTCTCTTCTCCACTTTTTCTTTACGGATCTCTTCTACTCGCTCCATAGACCCGTCATGAACTTCAGATAAAACATGAATTAATTCCAACATATCTGCCATTTCTTCTAAAGCTTCTTGATCATTCTCTGCGGTTAGATATTCATTCAATTCTTCTTGAAGTTTTGTTTTTAGGGAGTCAATGTATTCATTTTCTTTTAGTATTCGTGTCTCGAAGTTCTTTCCCGTCTTTTCGATAATTTCCGGAATTTTATCGCGGACTAGTTTGTTGTATGTTGGCATATAAAGGACCTCCTGCTAATTTTTTCTTTTTAGTAATTTTCTTTATTTATTCTCTTATATTCGAAAGTTTTTTATTTGAGGTTTTTTTGTCGTGAGCTACGGTTATTAACAGTTCACTTTTAATGAACTCTCTACCTTTACCCTCTTCCCACTGAGTTTACTATCAGTGTGTGCGGTAGTCCCCATCATCCTCCGCCACTCTCTGAGAAGAATTGGAAAACAAATCATTCTCTTCAAACCTTTTACTCACTTGTTCATACCGATTCTTGAGATAATTTGCTAGTGTAGAATCCGTGCAATAAACGAAACAACCTTTCTGACCTCTCGTCATTAATGTTCTGTACGTATTTTTAATGATCTCATCAGCAAGGATTTCCGCTCTTTCCGGATCCTCTTTCATCATTTTTTTTATACCTCGTAGTGAAGTGTCTGTTTTAGCTCTCTTTGTATGATCTGTTAGGATCTCACCGTTATCATAGCGCATATCATTTCCTATAATGACACCAACATAGTCAAATTCTAACCCTTGCGAAGTGTGAATACAGCCTATCTCACTAATAGAGCTTTCATCGATCGCCCACGTTTCTGTGTCTCCTAGATTCCAACTCATTTTAAAATCGTACTCTTCTAAAACAACATCAAAATGATTCGGGTCATTTTTCCCCTGCTTCACCCAATCCCAACAATACCCAGCCACCATTCTTGATTTGTTATTCGCATCATTCAGTCGTTCAATTTCCTTTTTTAGAACCAAAGGATCATCAAATACTCTAAAATCATACTGGCTTCCTATTTCGTTAGCGTTCGCTGTTTCTCTAATCTCTAGCACATCGTCCAACCAAGCAAGATAACCATCCGATCCACTACAACGAAATTGTGAGTCTAATTGCATTATGGATAAATCAGCACCTAATTCTTCAGCAAAATTTCGAATGTCAGACATCGTACCTTTATCCTTTAAAGTTACTCGCTGTCTTTCATCAATGAAAAATACTGAAAGTTTTGATGCCTGGATGATCTCTTTTGTTTGGTTCTCTCCTTTGTTCTGAAACAAACCCGACTTCTCATTTAGCCGATGGGATTCATCAACAATCAGTGCATCCCTTTCATCTTTAGGCGCATCAACAAAGATTCCAGAACTTTTGAACAAGTTATCAATATGCCCTTTCCTAAAATCTTGTTTTAATTTTCGAGCATAGACATTTCGAGGAGCGGCATTTTTCGTGACGTACTGAGTTACCATGCTTTGTTTCGTCAGTTCCACTAATAAATTAATGGCAAGAACAGACTTCCCCGTGCCCGGTCCACCTTGTACAATTAAAACTTGCTTGTTATTCGTACGTAAAGCTGTTTGTGCTAAAGAAATTGCTTGTTCATATACAACTTTTTGATCATCAATCATAATGAACTCTTCATTTCCTTGAAGCATACTGTTAAGAGAGTCTTGCAAGGATTTAGAAGGGCGTATTTTCCCTTTTTCTATTTGATACAAGTTTTCTTTCTGATCACCAACTTGAATATTACGTTTAATAAAATCACGAAGTTTTGCAGCTTCTCCTTTTACAAAAACAGGTGCTTGATCAATATAGTAATCATAAACTTGATCTGTTAGCTGGTCTTGATCCCCCTGATTGATATAATTATGTAAATATGCACATGGATACAAATCCATGTTACCTTGCTGGGCATTCTCATTGTAGTCTTTGATTAAAGCTGAATAAGACCAAGCTTGATAAGAGGGATGAGTCGTTTCAGTAGGACCATGTTGAAACCTTGTCTTGACAATCGCTTCTTTTCCATAGATAGCCTCTACCTTTTCCCACTGTTTCAACTCTACAATAATAATGGAGTCACGATCTTCTTTTTTTCCAGAGATTAATAAATCCACTCGACGAGATGTATGAGGAATATTAAATTCAATCGCTATACCTGCATCTTCAGGTATATCACGATCTGAAAGGACACGGTACATATACTGCATTGAATTATCCCACGATCGCACCTCATTTTCATTGATTTTTCCGATCTTCGCATTATAATTCCTGCATATGTTATTGACTAGTTCATCATTAAATACGTCATTAATAAATTCATTTTTCGTAGATTCATATACGATCACTTTATCACCAGCCTCTTATTGAAGTTTAAACAGCTAACTATTACCTTTCCACCCAAATAAATTAAAGGAAAAGTATTTAAACTTGTCGCCCGTGCTTTCCAATCGATTACATCCTTCTTTTTCCAATCGTATCATAGTGCAGAAGTATAAAAATACAAAATTTAGTTAGCAACTATAGTAAGTAACATACCCTGAATTTGTTTTAGCATAACGAATGTATTGTAACTCTTAACAATCCTTGTTACTATTATTTTTTATTGTTCATAACCGAGAACCAATATACAACTAGAAGGAGCAATGCATATGCAAAAAAAAATACCGTTTTCAACGTATGCAATCATTGGTACGATGCTGTTTGGGATGTTCTTCGGTGCAGGGAATTTAATTTTCCCTATCCAGCTGGGACAGATGGCTGGTACGAACTTTTGGCCAGCATTAACAGGGTTTTTAGTAACGGCAATAGGTCTACCCTTTTTGGGGATTTTGGCGATTGGTTTATCTGGAAGTAATGGATTGCGAGATTTAGCAGGTCGGGTTCATCCCCTATTTGGTCTTACCTTTTCCATGGCCCTTTACTTAACAATTGGACCTTTCTTCGCCATTCCACGTACAGCGACCGTGCCATTTGTTGTCGGTTTTGAACCACTTATAAATCCGGAGCACGTCAGTTTATGGCTCGGACTCTTTAGCTTCTTATTTTTTGTGATTGTTTATTATTTTTCACTAAATCCTGCGAAAATCATGGATTACATTGGTAAGTATCTAACACCGTCATTTTTAGTGTTCTTATTCATTTTAATTATAGTTGCCATCGTTAAACCGATGGGTAACTTCGGTGAGCCGGCGGATGACTATATCAATTTGGCATTTATGACAGGCTTTAAAGAGGGTTATAACACAATGGATGCCCTCGCATCACTCGCATTCGGTATTGTAGTCATTAATACCATTAAGAGACAAGGCATTACAGATACAAAGACGATTGCAACAGCAACATGGAAATCAGGCGTTTTCGCCATGGGCCTAATGATGCTGATTTATGGACTTATTACTTACATGGGAGCATCGAGCGTATCAGCCGTTGGGACATTCGCTAATGGCGGTCTGACCTTTGCTGCAGTAGCTCAACACTATTTCGAGTCATTTGGTGTTATATTACTCGCGATTATTATCGTTCTCGCTTGTTTAAAAACGAGTATCGGGCTCATTACCTCATGTAGTGAATTTTTTCATAATACTTTTCCAAAAGTGAGCTATAAAATGTTTGTGCTTGTCCTATGCCTTGTATCATTTTCAATTGCAAACTTTGGCCTAAACAATATCATTCAATTTGCTTTACCAGTGTTAATGTTCTTGTATCCGCTAGCAATTGTTCTTATTTTGTTAGGACTCTGCTCACCACTATTTGCCAATAAGCAAAGTGTTTACAAAGTATCCATGTTTCTGACATTCTTGGTTAGTATTATCGATGGCTACAATACTTTATCCAGTAGTTTACCAGGAGTAACTCTTTCGTTAATTGAATCTATTAAAGAGTTCTATCTTCATTATTTACCGCTTTATAGCATTGGACTTGGTTGGATTTTGCCAGCTTTAGTCGGTGCCATCATCGGCTATTTTTGGCCAACACGACATCGTCCAATTGAAGTCACATGACAGAAATGAACTGACAATGAAAAGTAGTGATATATTTGAAGTTTCGCTAGCATTTAATAAACCAGCTACTAGAAAAGACCAAATCATTTGTGATTTGGTCTTTAAGTTTATAGTTAGTAAAGGGTAGATTAAGTATTTTTTCTTACCGAACTAATCTCCGTCGTTAGTCCCCAACGTCATCCCACCATCAACGACAATTTCTGTTCCCGTGCAATATGAACTTTCATCAGAAGCAAGAAACGCTACAGTCCTGGCAATTTCAACTGGCCGTCCGATACGTCCCAGAGGAACCGAATTGTAAAAGTCCGGAACACCCTTGCCTTGGGTAGCCATGTCTGTTTCGATTCCACCCGGATGGACCATGTTTACCCGAATTCCCTTTTGCCCCAATTCAATGGCTGCTGCTTTAGACATCGCAACTACGGATGCTTTTGTCGCAGCATAAGCAGAGGAATTACCAATTGGAGCAAACGCGGAGACCGATAAATTGTTTATAATAGAACCTTTTTGCTGTTTTTCCATATGCGGAATAACTGCTTGCATCCCCCGAAATACTCCTAGCTGATTCACATTAATCATTTGTTCATAATCATCTATGGTTATCTCTGTGAAGGGTTTACGTTTTAAGACCCCGGCATTATTAACGAGCACATCGATTTTGCCGAATTTATCTATGACCATATCCACAGCTGATTTCCACTGTGATTCCTTTGTGACATCCAACTGCACCGGATATGCGTGGTCTTCACCTATAGCCACTGCTACTTCCTGAGCCTTGTCATAATTCCGGGCACCAACCACTACTATGCCACCTAATGAGGCAAGGTGTTCAGCGATAGCTTTTCCCTGACCACGATTAGCACCAGTAACAAGAATTACTTGTTGTTTCAAGTCAGCCATACTCTTTCTCCTTAGTCATTTGTTTTATGATACACTAACATATAATGAGCAAATACAGAATTTATTATTCTTTAATAACAAGTGATCATAGTTATTCATACTGAGTGGACGTCTCACAAAAAAATAAGATTTTTATTATCCATCCTATACTTCAACCTATCCCATTTCAAACCAAATATAGCTTTGAATAAATTAAGATATAAAGTCATTGTACAGAAACCTTTAAAAAGAGAGAAAAGAAGGTGAAAGTATGAAGCATGCATACCTGATAACTATTCTAGGAGCAAGTTTTTGGGGGTTAACGGGATTATTTGTAGAGTCTTTGTATGGCCACGGTTTTACAGCATGGGAAATTGTGACGATTCGCCTAACTAGTTCAACTATTATACTAATCTTTTTGATGAGTTTGTTCGCACGAGAGCACCTACGCATTCAAATAAAGCACATCCCCCATTTTATCGGTTTAGGGGTTGTAAGTATTGTCATATTTAATTGGTGTTATTTCATGGTTATGGAGCAAACCTCGTTATCAATTGCAGTAGTCTTACTTTATACATCTCCTGTTTTTGTTGCGATTCTATCAAAAATAGTTTTTAAAGAACGGATCACTCAAACAAAAACCGCTTCACTTATACTCACCATTGTCGGATGTTCACTCGCTATTAAATTAATACCACTGGGCAATATCTCCGTTCCAATTATAAGTATTATCTTAGGATTGTTATCTGCTTTTTTCTGCGCTCTTTATAGTATTATAGGTAAATTTATTAGTTGGCATTACAACTTTTTAACCATTACTGTATATGCTTTGTTAATGGGCAGTTTATTCATTTTTCCTACAAGTGGATTGTGGAAAAAAACAGAAGCTTTTCAATCCGTCGATGTTTGGCTTAATATTTTTGGAGTTGCTGTTTTATCAACCATATTGGCCTATACGTTATATACTTTGGGACTAAGCTACATTGAATCTAGTAAAGCCGCTATCTTAGGAGCAATGGAACCCATTGTCGCCGTTTTAGTTGGTGTGTTAGTTTTTGGAGATTCACTGAAATTTTTGCAAGTTGTTGGAATTATATTCGTAATAACCTCCACCTTTCTAACGGTATTTCACAAACAAAGAAAGGTCCAAATTAAGGGCGGAAGTTTCAAGTGGAAAAAAAGTGTCTAAGTCTGCTTAAGACACCATGATTTTAAGACTTT
Source organism: Halobacillus seohaensis (assembly GCF_042663045.1). Lineage (NCBI taxonomy): Bacteria > Bacillati > Bacillota > Bacilli > Caryophanales > Bacillaceae > Halobacillus > Halobacillus seohaensis. The sequence goes on from NZ_JBHSZV010000047.1 coordinate 82,355, forward strand.
TCCTCCACTTCAGTTCTTCATGTTAAGGGGTAATATTCAGAGAAAGCTCATTATGCGAAGCGTTTATTATTGAGTAAAGTTTATGTAATATCTGGTGTATACCAATTTACTACTCTATTTTGCCAGAATTGTATCATCGGTCCCATCATAAGTGTAGCAATGACTGTACCTACACCGACTGGACCACCTAGTAGTAAGGAGAAGCTAGTAACAATTAATGCTAATACTGTCTGGGATTTCCTAATACTCCATTGAAATCTCACACTGACTGATAAAAACAACTGATTGACAGGTGCCTTTGTAAAATTTGGTAGAATGTAAATGGCTACTCCAAGACCAACAAAAGTGAGTCCGATAGTAAAAACAGTTATTTTTTCATATACGGGTGCAGATTGTAAATGTAATGAATGAAGGGCAATTTCTAGCCAAAAATCAAAAATAAAGATTCTAATACAAGTGGAATGATTGCCTCCCATTCGGGTCGTTCACCTAATAACCGGGTATTGACGAAAATAAATAGAAGTTGAAATCCCCGTACCAAAACCCAGCAGTCATACCAAAAAAAGCCATCCAAACGCCAGCCCCTAAATCTGATTTTACAATTAGTGATGCTCCAAGAAAGTTAATAATCATCCCAAATAGATATAAAAAAATTCGATATATATACAATCGTCATCCTCTTCCCCCTCTCACACATAGATTTTTTCTACCAAGTTTAACATTGTGAAAAAGAACGCGATAATAGGTCATTTTCTAATATGGAAATAGCTATTAAGCTACCCTTTAGTTAAAGAATATTTTTAAAGTTATTTATTCCGTGGTTATTTGAATGAACTTGAGAGGTAGTTTCTTCTGTTCCCCCAGCCAAATTTAGTCCAATCACACCAGCGATAATTATTAAAATGGATATAATTTTTATAAATCCACGATAACCTAAATAAAACTCATACTTATTTTAAACTACAAATAAGTACGAGTTGAAAGTTATCATAATAAATCACATGTCTTATAACATTTTTTGGTATTTAATTATTAATTTATCAAGTTCTTGACTACATTCTAATGTTTTTTGATTGTTCATTCCAAACTTTTTCGCGATCTTTAGCATCTCTTCTCTTTTTAGATCGATCAACTTTGACAAGTACTTTTCTTCACCTTCATAGATAAGCACCATATTTCATTCCCCCCAAAATATAGCCAAATGTGTAAAACAAAAAAACAGGTAAACCAAAGAAGGTTCACCTGTTAGGTACACTATCTTCGGCGGCTAGGCTACCATAACAGAAACTGCTTTAGGCCCTTAGCTTTGCGTCCTTACCTTTCGATAAGTTTGCCATTATCGGTATGACATATTTCGTTAGCCCTATTATACTACATTCTATATTAAACCCAACATTTTTATTAATAATATTAAATAAAAGGTATTTATACCTATAATTAAATCTAAATACTAAAGATAATAATAGGATATATGACTCCTGTTTGTAAATAGTATAAATCTATTTATTCATTACCACTTTTACCATAATGAAAAAAATGACATAGTTTCCTTTTGTCAGGCAACCATGTCAAACACCTGTTATGTAGACCCTTAAGAGATCATACTCCACATTCTAATAAGTAAGAGTACAGGGTAGTAAGGAATCGAACAACAGCACCCAAATAAGGCAATATGTACTATCCTGGTTAAGTCGGACTACCCCGAAGTCCCTATCCATAATCCTCCCATGACTATTGTTCCAGTCAATATATAGAAAAGAAGGGAACGTAAATATCCCCGTTCTCCATTTTTAATTAATTGGTCGTTTAAGTATGTACGATAAGCAAAATGACTCTCAAAAATAGAATCATGGTTCCAACGTTAGAAATAGAGAAAGGACTCAAGGGGGGAACGATCGCTCTCCAATGACGAACAGGTCGAGCCAGAAACCGAGCTAAGAGTTCCAGTCAATCAACAACACCACCCTTGATAAAATGACAAATCTATACTGGAACATAGCTTAAAAGATCTTTGTTTATCAGGGCGCCTTTGCTAGGGAATAACCTTAATACAAGAACGTATAAATAGATACGAAAAAGACAAATACAGCTGAGGCTATACTTGTATATCCCCAGAAGTTTTTGTTGTCTTTCTTTATTTCTGTGATCCCAACCGTCAGTACATGTACTCCTACTATAAACATTAAATAGGGAACAAGAGTTGAGTTATCGGTGATCATTACGTAAATAGCCATAACAATCACTAGTAATGCTAATCCAATTTTCAGCTTTTTTCCCATAAGGATTCCCCCTCAGCTAGCTAATATTCAGCTATTTCTATGGTATTCAAACATTTATATACTAAGATTTGACTAAGAATAAACGCTCCGATCATCCCTCCTGTGCATAAACGAAAGGCTACACTAGAAAAAAGACCTGTTTGGTGAAGATATAGTAGCCCGCCTGCCGCAATATAAGGCACAATCATGCTGTAAATAAGACTTAAGACAAAGAACAAATACTTATTCGCCCTGTCTGTAATAATCGATTTTTCGTAAACATTTGCTATCAATAAGGCGATCACAGCAATTACGATATGTATGACGATTAATACGGTTACACCTGAAGGGTCGTAGGTTATTTGATTTTCCAAGTTATCCCTCCTAGTCCAATATTAGAACAGCCAATTAAATATATAAGGAACCACTACAATAACAACAGCCAAGGCTGGCCCTATAATCATCGTGCCAATCAATAAGGATTTAATAATATCAAAAATAATATTACCCGATTTTCCATCAAGATCGTCGTGACTCTCCCTATTATCTAATTTCTGATTTATGTTCTTTAACTCTTGTAAAATCTGGTCTTCTTTACTTTCATCCATATACATTTCACTTCCTATTCTACTGCCTGTTTCTAGTACAATTCCTTTTCTTTATTTGTCCATTCTTTCTTTTGTAACACCATTTTGTCAGCTAGTGCATTTCTATCAAAATGGATGGGATGGCCGCAGATGAAAACTGACTAGAAACACTGCCTTATTTAATATCAATCCATTACAGTTCCCCCAAAATCATTGTAACAAAAAATGCTAATTAGAGTGTTCTAACATGCGTAAGCTATTTGATATGTTAATTTGATATTACTCAAAAATTAAATCTAGTTTTTTGTTAAAATAAATATAAAGGTTGTGAAATTTCGTACTTAAACTTGGCAGGATTGTTGAAGACTCGATTCCGAGATGATTGTTAAAGTATGAGGTATCTGTTATATCTATTGAGCCACTAGTTAAAAAACGTGGTATGGCTAGGAGCTTAATTGGCATGTATGCCTACTCTTGTAAAACCATTTTCAAATTTACATTACAGGTTAATTTGATGTCCTAAGTGGAACATTTCAATGGCAATAATTACACAGCCCCACGATTTTCACGTATGAAGCTTCTGCTCACGTGAAGATGCTTCCGTTATCCTTACGAAAGCAAGAAGGTCCGGGAAATCGCAAGACTCCTACCTTTAAAAGCGGAGGCGCCTTGGTCAGCGGCGTATGGACTGGACTGAGCTGTCGGAGATAAAGGAAACACGAAGAACATCGTGATTAGATGTTGACTTATCGTACAGAAGCGAGGGAAGTCTCACTAGCCGCTAGGCGCTGGAGCTGGATAACGCCCGATAGGATTGATGAACTAGATGTAGCCTTCGTCCTTATAAGGCGTAAGAGATGGGATGAACATGATCGGTGAGATCCCGCAAGGCGTAGCCTGAGGAAGCTCACCACATGCCCACGGAAAGCGAGTGATTTCCCGGACCTTCTAACGCCATCCTTTGTAATGGAAACTAGCGGAATGTCTCGAAGTTAAGTCTTCCACATTCTGGGGCAAGGTTAAACAAGGCGATCATCCAATTTGATCATATAGGGAGACTAAATTTAATGGTGTTCGAAATAATTACTCAAGAATCATTAGAAATAGTAATGGACATAGTGAATTCAAACTCATCTTATAATGTTCTTGAAAATGGAAACCCCTTAAGGACAATACAAGAGTTAAGTAGTGAATTTCTTAATTCATCTACTGAAAGTTATTTAGTAAAACATGAAGAAAGATATATCGGAATAATAGATTTTCTTAATAATAATCCTAAAGACAATCATCCGTGGATAGGATTATTAATGATTCATCGTGATTATCACTCTATGGGATATGGGAAAAAGGCATACCTTTCGTTTGAGGAGAAAATAATACATCAAAAATTATTTAAAAGTGTTAGATTGGCTGTAATAAAGAGTAATAAAGAGGCAATAGTATTTTGGAAATCATTGGGGTTTAAGTTTTATGATAACAGCGAATGGGATGGAAGGGTTGTAGGCTGTTATGAGAAACATTTGTAGTTTATGATATTTTATACTTAACGGGTGCTTATCTTGAATAAGGATTCACACTCAATTGTTCAACTTTAGACGCAAGATTGTTGAAGATCGATTCCGAGATGATCATGTGGAGAAAGAGCCGGTGGGGAAGGAGTTGCCTGCCGTATATTTCCATCGGAATCGGAGCCGTTCTAGCCTAAGGAAGCTCACCACATGCCCACGGAAAGCGAGTGATTTCCCGGACCTTCTAACGCCATCCTTTGTAACGGAAACCACCGGAATGTCTCGAAGTTGAGTCTTCCACAATCTGGGGCTATAGTTTAACAAGACATTATAAAAACATTTTCTCCACAAATCGGAACTACTGAATCGGAAATGAGGGAACTTTCTTTTTTATTAATATACTAAGAAGTATTTGAATTAGGAGAAGTTTTGTTAAATCTTTTCTTATGGTTTAAGTCAATCACAATCTCCCCCACTCCCATTGCTATAAAGCCATTCAGCAAACCAAAAAGCGGGAATACTAGATTTCCCCCATTACTAAATAAACTCATAATTAATATCACAACACTAAAAAATACAAAACTCATTCCTAACAAAAACAATATACGACCAATTGTCAATTTTCTTCCTCCATTTTTCTTAGACTATGTTAAATCTTACTGTTATTACGATGTAAAAATCCTCTTTATCAGAGATAGCTAAAAGCTAAGTATGTACGAGTCACTTAATATCAACATTATTGATTAACATAGCTTTTCTTTAAATAAGGATAGGATAAAACTAACCCCAGTCCATATATGACAACTAATAGGTAGGCTGGGAGCAGATGATAAAACGAAGTATAACCAATAACAAAATGAGTGGCAATGCCTGCGATAAACGCAGGTGGCGCCCCAATTGCCAGCGTATTCCAAACCCAACCTTCTCCTTCTCGGAATCCCCATAACGCTAGGAGAAACACTAAAATACCTACACTTACTAAAGCCCCGCCAAAACCCGCACGATCATGGGCAATAACTGGGATTAGTCGATTGTTAACTGATTGAAGCATTTCAGGGGTTGCACACAAAAAGGTTACATCCGTTGGCACAAAGACATTCGTCACCCCTATGAACATAATTACTACCCCACCTATTGCAATGAGACTACCAAGGATAACGAATAACAGCTGCCCGAGATTTGCTTTTTTCCATGCCAAAGTATTGAATTGATTCATAGAACTAGGATGAGCGTTTGAATGCTTAGTAGATCGAAAACACCAAATATAAATTGGCAGTAGAACAAGCCAAAACAACCCATGAAGCCAATCAAAATACCCATAACCAATAAAAGCCAGTATACCTAAAAAGCCTACAATGGCTGCAACATGAAAAGCTCGGCTAGCCCACCGAAACCTATAGGACAATCCATAACGGGCCAATTGTATATAGAGAATTCCTCCACTAATCATAGTTCCCGCCAAGCTCATTCGGTCATGGGCCATAAATGCCAAAACTTGTGGATTAAATGCAGCTATTTCCGATCTTGTCATCCCAATAAAAGCTTCGTCATATGGCAAAATTATTCGAGTCATACTAAACAATAACGCTGTTATGCCAGCAATGAGGATCGCTACTCCAAACCATAACCCCCACCGCGCTCCTTCTCCATTTCCCTCTTTTGAATTTTTAGGTAACAGCAATTCATTAATTCGCTTCGGTAAACCCGGTCCCGAGAAAACGTACCCTTCCTCAAGTAATTGAAGGGAGACACCGTTTTCATGTAACTCAAACGCATCAATCGGTTCCTTTACCCCTCCCTTAGTTATAACCGTGCAATTTTTAGATACTTCCTTCCGAATCGTTTGAACCCCATGGACTAACTTTCTAGTGGCATCCTCACTCTCCGTAAAGTGTTCTCCTTCCCTTACTTTAGGAGGCTCTAAAATCACTCCATGAACATGATTTGATGCGATCAAAGCGGTAAGTTGCTTAACTTCAAGGGAGTTGGCGATCTGGTTAATGTAAAGAGTTTTATGTAGGGCAGCGTCCTTTAAATCATATGCTTGTTGCAAACTTATCGAAAAGGATTCAACAATGCTACTAAGTTTTGTAATGATATGAATGGCTTCTATTCCTGTCATATGCTCATCAATAGAAACAATTGCAGGGCCATCGAAACGTTCGATTTGTACCCTACACTCCTCTACCGTAATCGTTGGCTCAGGGAAGGGGAACCATATTTTCTCTTGCTCTTTGTTAAGTAAAGGTTCGCTTTTCTGACTCTTTCTAAGAGATACAGGACCTACCTCAATCACACTAATCCCTAATGACGAGAAACTCTTTGCCCCCGTTCCATTTGGATCCAATCGTGCGCTTACACCGTTCGAACTTGCATAACGTACTCCATCTATCGTGCAACTCAATTCATTTGGAGGATTCGAATGACCAAGCAGTTCAATGAAAGAACCCCCTCCAGGAATCGAAGAAACCAATCCCATACTGCTGTATATAAATTCTCTTGCTATCCTTGGCGGCAATTTAGTTAGCCAAGGTTTAAACAATGGATGATACGTCCAATCCGGCATACAATTCTCCTGTTTAATTCCTAAATTTTTATAAAAATATTTTAAAACGATTGATATTTCTATACTGCTTTAAGCCTTAATCGCTTCTCGCTCAACTCTATCCATAAATTCCTCTACGACATCGTTATTCCCTTTCTTATTAGCAAGTTTCAGCATTGCTCTCCCTACAAAATTCACGCCTCTATTCTGACCTTCATAAATAAACTTCGTCCGTTGCTCATCCAATTTTATTAAATAATAGGAAACCGTGATCTCAAATGCCTTCCCTATAATGAAAGTCACTTTTTTATACTTTTCGTCTTCGTCATTCTCATAAGCCAAGGTATCAACGATATACGTTTCCAACCGCTTTCCTTCACGATATGTTTGCCTATGCTTGGCCCCTACTTCATCTTCTCTTTTTTCAATTAGAACATGCTCCTCCACTTTGGGCATAATGCTCTTAATATTCTCATCCAAAAATAATCTCCAAAGGTTTTCTATGTTCGTATCAATAACCGTTTCTCTTTTCCACTCGATCACTCATCTTCCTCCTTTCCTGATGTCAGAAAACCATCAATCTCATCCATTTTCAATTGAAGGGATTCCATTTGCATCTGTATATTATTTCGCTTTTCCTGCAGTAACACTTCGAGGCTTTCAAATGATTCATCATTCATAACTGAAATCATTTCTTGAATCGTAAAACCAAACGCTCTTAGCTTCACTAAAAGAATCGCAAGAAAATAACTGCCATCATCGTAATAGCGGTAGTTATTATCAGGATTAATGTAGGCTGGCTCCAGTAATTGAACCTCCGCATAATAACGCAGGGTTTCCTTCGTTAATCCCGTCCACTCCGCAAATTCACTAATTTTGTACATCTTTTCCCTCCCAGTTTCATCATAAACTGTGGGGTGCACCACAGGGTCAAGGTTTTGATTTAAAAAAGTGACCACTTCCGATCCCGGAGTTTCTTATAGATACTATCACTATACCCCAATTTCATAACTGTCTGTTGATATAAATCGTTATTATGTATAATTTTATCCTTCCATACTGTTTGTAAGCTTTACTAACTCATCAATGTTATTAATAGGATAGTAGTGATTTTCTCAACAAGTACAAGTCAGCCGTTGCTCCATAATTGAATAAAATTCATCTTCAGCGCGGACAACAAAACATTAACGTTTATTTAGAATAGTCAAGTGGTTTCCCAGACAACTAACAATACCAACACTAATAACTTTAGATGAATAACAACCATTTAAATGCTCGGATTAAAGGACTGATCCCGAACTACCACCGTTTCTGGAACAAATCGAATTAAGATATTATTATCATCTAACTCCCTGAACATAGGATCCCACTTTTCATGGTTGGAACCTAAATAACGTGTCAGTAAGCGGTTTGTAATACCTTTATCAAAAGACTCTACCGTAGCACACCCTCTAAATCCTGCGTGCAATACCTTTCCGGTCGTATGTTCTAGTTCAACTATACCGATCGCACATTTAGGATTTGCCTCCACTCTTCCTGGAAAGCTATCTGAAGAAGGAGTTCCAATTATCCAAATACACTCATTTTCCCAGTGAAACCAAACAGGAGATTCTCTAGGTCCGTCCGCAGACAAAGTCGAAAGATGAGCAAATAAAGGCTTCTTGAGGAACTCATCCAAGTCAAAACTTCTATTTCCTCTAATAATTTCCAATGGATACACCCTTTCCAAGAATCTTTAAGATATAAATATTTAAAACTAAACGACCGTTAATACGATAAGAAACCACTCCACACTAACGAATATACTATTAAAGTAAATGTAATCGTAACCCAAACTGAACTTTTTGTTATATTTTCCTCGCCCTGCTTTATTTGTTTAGCCAATTTAATGCTATTAAACACAAATCCGATGCAGAGAAAAGGAGTTAAATAAATAGCTATCATACCCATTACTGAAGCCATTGCCCCATCTCCTATATTTGTTTTCTTTACCAATTCGTCTTTTGTTTTTATCTAATAATCTGTTCAATCAATAACTTTTATCAGATGACTGTTAAAATACTCCATTTACTTCTCCAACATCATTTGTCACAGCAACCTTCATGGCTTCATCACTTGAATATCCCACTTCCTGTTTTAGCAGATCTAACTTATTTCGGATGAAATGTGGCAATTTGTTGTAGAGGACAGCCTGTGACCGCTTGAAAGAGTTGACACAGTTTTTGCTTATTAAAATACAACACTTTTTTCCAGTTAAGGACTGCCCTTTTATTTGTAAGAGTGTGTATGATCGTCTTAACAATCATACAACCATTGTTACTCTTATCAATATCGATGCTCACAATATGATTGTGTGGAGAAATCGTGCCGTTCTACTGTCCCTGTAAAAGCATGAGATATCTGATATAACGCCAATTGAAGCCTGATACAGATAGGGGATATGGCCATCACAGATTGAGCCATTAAGCCTGTTGTGTATGCCTACCCATCCCCCATGCTCCGATGAAAAGCAACGGAACCACGATTCTTTTATTGAATAATCCGATGCTTTAAGCGATAGGCAAGAAGGCACCTTACAGCACAATTCTCACTCGTAAGGAATGCTTTTCACTTGAAGCACCACATCTGATGCTTCCGTTCTCCTCACGAAGGCAAGAAGGTCCGGGAAATTGCGAGACTCCTGTGGGATGAACATGATCGGTGAGATCCCGCAAGGCGTAGCCTGAGGAAGCTCACCACATGCCCACGGAAAGCGAGTGATTTCCCGGACCTTCAAACGCCATCCTTTGTAACGGAAACCACCGTATAAATCAGGACAATGATTAACAAATGTTTTGTTATGAGAGGCTACAATTCACTATAAAATGGGGATAATAATTTCCAGTAAAGTGTGTAAGTTATTTTAGCAGAAACTGTTTCATTTTAAATGACGGTCACACAGCCTAAGTACTAGAGGAATTTCATATGATTATTAAAAACTAAACTGCAGAAATTCCTATAACATTTTATACATTAAAATATCGTCCACGAATTCTCCATTGAGTAGAAACTCATCTTTAAGTCGTCCTTGCTCATTAAAACCATTTGAAATATAAAATGGGATAGCAGCCTTATTTGTAGAAAGCACACGAATTGAAACTTTTCTATAACCATTCTCTTTACCCCACAAGAAAATGTAGCTTAACAATTCGCTACCTACCCCTTTTCTTTGGAATTCAGGGTGAACACCAATATCAATCTCTAATACATGGCTGTTAGACTTTAGTTTAGTAGGGTTATTATGACCAATATAACCTGCCACTTGATTATTGATAACTGCCACAAATTGACTTCCTCCTGGACGATGTAGAGAGTATTCCTCTACCGATAGCGAATAATTTAACGCAGGTGTGTTCATGTTATTTATAATTAACTTGTCTATATTCACTAACTCCGGAAAATCAGACTCTTTAGATTTCCTAATAACGATGTTGTTCAATTGTGGCCCTCCTTTATTTAATAGCTATTGTTATTTAACTTCGTATTCATCCTCAGTAAGACCTATACCCGTGCCAAAAACATTAGTGAGCAACAAATAAAAAGGATATAATATTAACGTAGCCAAAATTATAATTCCACCCCCAGGCCCTGGTTGGTCTGCTGGATTATTAATCGGAAATAAAGTAACAAATATGAATACAAAAATGACTAAATACGGAAACCAGAGGAGCATTGACCAAAAAGCAGACTTACGATTTATCATCCACTTTTTTGTTAGAAAAATTAAAAACATCGTGGAACTTATGAACCCAATAATAACAACTATACTCATTGCAATAAGTAGATTATCTAAATTCCATCCCGTTAACCTGCTTACACGATAAGCATTTAGCATAAGTTCTATGGGGACAAATAGCATAAAGGCATACAGTATACTTACAACATTCAATTTCAAAAAGAACCTCATTAAATTAAAAATCCTCCATTAAATTATAGCTGCTTATCCTTTTCAAGAATCGCTAGTGTAAACCTTTTCAGCATATGAAAAAGTAAAAAGCGTAGTCGATAATGAAAGTACAAAAACGATAAAATACCCTAGTAAACTTATTAGATGATTTTCCACGGGAGCTCTATGAAAATAAATGACTCCAAGTAAGTAATGGAAAATTACAAAGCTACCAACAAAGTGAAATAACTTTAAAAACTTTAATATTCCCATCACCTCCAATAAGGTTTGGTTCCTTTAAATATTCCTATCTTCTTATAACTAGTATGTAAGAAATAGATAAAGAGGCAAGTGAACTTTCAATAATATGTAGCATGGATCTGTTACGTACACTACAATCCAGAAACGTTTTTATTTTAGTATCGTTTGTTTCACCAAATTAATAGAAGCTACACTTTTGGGCTAGCTTATAAATTCATTGTTCCAAACCTTGTAAGTATTTTCAATGAAATATTTTTAGAAGTACACCATTGCAGAAAACATAATAACTTTGGAATCTCTATCTATTTTTTAATTTCTTTTACCGCACTAACACCATCACCTAAATCTGGCATTGTAACTAGTTCTGGTCTTAATTCCTCGTATTTCTCTACGGAATCTTTTCCATCTACATCCCTTTCCAACGTCCTCGTGCCCAATTTTAGTTAAAATGTCTTTTAACTGTATACGCATAAAAACAGCATCACAAACACCAATACCTTAGACCCGTAATTCACTATTGAAAAGCTTTGCTTTAACTTACGAACAGAACTTTTTAACTGAAAATATAAAACATTTCCGTAGTATTTTTCCTTAAATCAGCACAAACAATAGATATTTTACGTACAAAAGTCAAGAATGACATATCCTTCTTTTAGATAGTATATATACCTATTATGAATCATCTTAAATAGACATAATTGGATTGCTTTAGGTGATAAATATTATTCACAACCTAATTTTTCCATAGCATAGAAGGTCCGCACCAATCCAACCTTCCTCTATTTTCTTTATCAAACTTTATTTTTTAATAGTTTAAATAGTTTGATTTTTCTAACTATTCGTTGTATTCTATTTTATATACATTTATAGGTGTACATATAATCAAATGGAGGAATGATGCTTATTCCATAGTTTCCCTTGCTTTTGCAGTAGCTGTATAATTTCCTCATTTAAAGGATCCACTTTAAACCTTTTTTTATACATTCGAAAAAGGTAGCAAGATAATCCAGACAGTCGACTACCGACTATATGAATTGTGAAAGAGCTAAGTATCTTAAGGATAATTAAGGGAGTTTTCTATTCTATTTTACAATAGTGAGGAGTTTTTTTAATGGCATCATATAATTACTTTTCTTCTGCACGTGATCTTGCTAAATCTATTCAGGAACGTGAATTATCTGCACGTGAGGTGATGGAAGCACACCTAGCACAGATAGAAACTATCAATCCCGAAGTAAATGCTATTGTTTCACTAGATGAAGAGCATGCCTTAAAGAAAGCAGACAAAGCAGACGAGTTACTTGCTGCAGGGAAGGAAGTAGGTCCCTTTCACGGTTTACCAATTGCTATTAAAGACACGCACAATGCAAAAGGCTTTCCAATGACAAGCGGATCCCTCGCCTTACGCGACAATATTTCTACTGATGACGATCTTGTTGTGGAACGATTGAAAAAAGCTGGTGCCATCGTTATTGGGAAAACCAATGTCCCAGAATTCGGGGCTGGGTCTCATACGTTTAATAAGGTATTTGGTATTACAAGAAATCCTTATAACCTTAACCGTACTGCTGGTGGAAGCAGTGGTGGTGCGGCTGCTGCAGTAGCTACTGGTATGCTGCCATTTGCAGAAGGCAGCGATATGGGAGGATCTTGTCGTAACCCTGCCGCCTTTAATAATGTAGTAGGCATGAGAACATCACCTGGACGTGTGCCAACATACCCTAAACCTGCTCTATTCTCCCCTCTTTTGGCTCAAGGTCCTATAACAAGAAGTGTAGAAGATGCATCCTTTATGATGTCTGTTCTAGCAGGACCCGATACCCGTTCACCAATCTCTATCGAAGAACCTGGAAAACTATTTCTTCAACCATTCTCAAAGGATATAAAAGGACTTCGTATTGCTTGGTCTGCTGATTTAGGAGGATTAATTCCAGTAGATCCATCCATACGCAGTAATATTGAGGAGCAAATGAAGATCTTCACTGATTTAGGGTGCCATGTTGAGGAAGCATGCCCTGATTTAACAGAAGCAGATGAAGTATTTCATGTATTTCGAGCTTGGGAAATGGAAATGTCTCACAAGGAATTGTTTGATAAATTCGAGGAAGTTATGAAACCAAGTTTTAAATGGAATTTTAATAAAGGCCGAAAACTTAGTGGCATAGAAATTGGCAGAGCGGAGAGATTACGTAATCAGCTATATCACAGAACACGTGACTTTTTCGATCAGTACGATGCTCTAATAGTACCAGTCAGCCAAGTACCACCATTTGATGCGAATTTAGAATATCCTAAACAAATAAACGATGTTCCAATGGAAAATTACATTGATTGGATGCGTTCCAATTATTATATTTCTGCTCTGGGAAATCCTGCCTTGTCGGTACCAAGCGGATTTACATCTGATGGACTTCCACTTGGACTGCAAGTAGTAGGACCGCATCGAGCTGATTATGAAGTGCTTCGAATCGGTCATGCCTTTGAACAAGCTACAAATTACGGGAAAAAGCGTCCCGCAATTGCTACGTTAAAAGATCACTATATTTCTTAAGATATTGCAATTGCTTAACAGTAAACACTTTATTACCACTAGGCTAAACCTAGTGTTGATAATAAATTCGCTTCATTTATCTTACTCATTAAGAAAGGACTGGTATTTATGAAAGAGAAGCTTTTTTCTAGGTTAGAAGAAATTCATCCTGATTTAATAGCATTCAGAAGAGATCTTCATATGTATCCCGAGCTCTCTCATACGGAGGTTGATACACCTAAGAAAATAGCAGATTATCTCACGGACTTAGGGGTAGAAGTAAAGACAGGTATAGGCGGTCGTGGTGTTGTCGGCATTTTAAAAGGAAGGAAACCTGGCAAAACAGTTGCTTTACGCGCGGACTTCGATGCTCTTCCTATTCAAGATGAGAAAGACGTGGAGTATAAATCTCGTGTACCAGGTATAATGCATGCGTGCGGGCATGATTTGCATACTGCTAGTTTACTAGGAGTATGCAAAGTATTAAGTGAAAACCGGGACATTTTAGAAGGAACAGTCGTATTAATTCACCAGTTCGCAGAAGAAGTGATACCTGGTGGAGCTAAATTCATGATCGAGGATGGGTGCCTAGACGGAGTTGATGCTGTATTTGGTGCTCACGTTAGTTCTACGGATCCTCTAGGAACAGTCGGTTTAAAAGAAGGAAACGCTATGGCAAATGGGGACAAATTCGAAATAGAGATTTCAGGAAAAGGTGGACATGCAGCTTCTCCTCATTTAGGAATCGATCCTCTTGTGGTAGGAAGCCAATTGCTCCTTAACCTACAGCAAATTGTAAGTCGTCAAGTAGATCCGCTAAAACCAGCAGTCGTATCCGTTACCTCCTTTAATGGCGGAGAAGGTTTTAACGTCATCCCTGATAAAGTAAAAATTACAGGAACTGCAAGAACGTTTGATGAGGATGTTCGTGATTGGGTGGAAGAGTCTATCGAGAAAATAGCAGCATCTACATGCAGTGGTTTCGGAGCATCTGTTAAATTTAATTATGTACGCGGCTATCCAGCGGTTGTGAATGATCCAGCAGAAACAAGGCGAGTTAAAAAAATTGCAACAGAACTATTTGGTGATGAAAATGTTAAAGATATATCGCCTCAAATGGGAATGGAAGACTTCGCTTATTATTTAAAAGAAGTTCCAGGTACATTCTTTTGGGTTGGAGGGGCATTAGAAGCAAAAAACGATGTCTATCCACACCACCACCCTAAATTCAACGTACAAGAAGAAGCAATGCTTTATATTGGAAAGCTTTTTATATCTACGGTGTTAGATTACTTGTCAGGTAACGAGCAAGAAGCTTTTAAAGAGAAAGAATCGACTAGATAAGAGTAATTTGTTGCTATTTTTTCAATTTAACAATTAAAGGAGGAAACTTATTTTGGATGATGGAGTAATAGACATTGCCAATAGCAGTGCACTTTGGGTCATGGCTTTTATTTTTGTGGGTATTGTCATATTTCAGGCATTAGTATTTTTAAGACTAGCAAAAAAGTCTGCGCCGGATGTTGGGATGACTCCCAAAGAAGTAAAAACAGCGATAAGAACGGGGTTTATTAGCTCTTTAGGTCCTTCATTTGGAATTGCAATCGTTCTCGTTTCATTAATAGCACTGCTCGGTTCTCCCCTTACTTTAATGAGAATTGGGATTATAGGTTCTGCAGCAACTGAATCTGCCGCTGCTGGAATAGGGGCAGATGCTTTTGGAATGGATTTAACCTCCGATAACTTTTCAACGCAGGCTTTTACTACCGTGGTTTGGACGATGTGTTTAGGTGGTATGGGATGGCTCCTATTTACTCTCTTTTTCACAAAATCTCTTGGAAATACACAGAAAAGGATTGAAAAGAAAAATCCTAAAGCGATGGCTATTGTTTCGTCAGCTGCCATGTTAGGAGCTTTTGGTTACCTCGCAAGTGACCAAATGATCACTAGTATGAGCCACACAATAGCTGGTGTAGCTGCATTGTTCTCTATGGTAATTATCATGCTCGTTGCTGAAAAGGGTAACCTATCATGGCTAAAAGAGTGGGCTTTAGGGTTTGCGATGGTCATTGGTATGGTTAGTGCTTATTTATCCACCTTACTTTAAGTTTTAGTTTTTTAATAACAAATCTAACCATCTCGTAAGTGTAAGTATGTGAGGATTATGTGCAAATGAAACGACAAGGAGGAAAATAGATGAGTCTGAATCCAGAAAGGGTAACACCAAATGATATCCGGACCGAAACGACAAATGGCTTAGATTTTTTTCATAATAAGGCCCATTTTTGGGGGCGTTTAACTCTTTTCACACTAATTATCATGTGTCTCGTTCCACCATTATATATGTCTTTTATATTAGATGCTCACCCAGGCTGGGGCCCCATTTTTACAGGTCTTGTAGGCTATGCAGGATTTATTGGTATTATGTGGGTGCTAGAACCAATTACTTATTACCCTACACTTGGGATTGCTGGAACTTACTTGGCGTTTTTAACAGGAAACATTGCCAATATGTGTCTTCCATGTTCTGCCTCTGCTCAAAAATCAATTGGAGCAGAAAGTGGTTCACCCAAAGCAGAAATTGCTGGTGTTTTTGGTATCGCGATCGCCTCCTTAGTAAATATAGTAGTTATCGTCTTCATTATTTTTGGCGGAACATACATTCTTTCTGTTATACCACCTGCAGTAGAGAGTGCATTTGCCTTTGTTCTTCCCGCTATATTTGGGGCTGTACTAGGTCAATTCGCCTATAAAACGCCAACGTACGGGATAATTGCTCTGGTAGTTGGAATGGCTGTACTATTTTCTCCTATCTTCGGTTTAATTAAAATTGCGATATGTGTGGGACTAACGATCTCTATTATTCTTTATTTGGAGAACCAGAAAGATAAAAAAGCAAATACCTAATGATCGTTTATTGCGAAAGGGATGAATACGGACCATGGTTGTAGATCAATTAACGATTAATAAGAAGAGATTGAGCAAAAACTTAAAAGAACTTGCCAAAATTGGAAAACTTGGAGAAACAGGGGTTTGTAGATTAGCACTTTCAGAAGAATACAAATTAGGTATTGAGCAAGTGAAACGATGGATGGAAGAAGCAGGTCTACAAACTAGAGTGGATCACTTCGGAAATCTAATTGGTCGTCTAGAAGGAAAAGATCCTGATGCTCCTGTACACATAATCGGCTCCCACATCGATTCCCAACCTTATGGTGGTAGATTTGACGGATCGATTGGAGTATTAGGTGGTCTAGAAGTTGTTCAAACCATGCAAGAAAGCGGTATTCAACCAGATATGCCTATCGAAGTCATTTCTTTATGTGATGAAGAAGGTCACCGTTTCGGCAAAGGATTATTTGGAGTCAGAGGAATTCTAGGAAAATTAGATAATGATGAATTAGAACGATCCGATAAAGATGGTATTACTCGAAGAGAGGCTTTGGAAACATTCGGTAGTGATCCAAGCCGATTCTATGCATCAGAGTATGCGAAAGACTCGATTGCTTCTTACTTGGAAATGCACATTGAACAAGGTCCTATCCTAGAAGCATCTAATGCTCCAGTAGGTATTGTAACCGGAATATCAGGTCCACTTTGGTTAACCGTTGAACTAACAGGGTTTGCAGGGCACGCCGGGTCTGTACCCATGCGACTTCGCAATGATGCACTACTTGGAGCAGCTAAGATAATCACTGCATTGAATGATATTGTCAAGCAAGAAGAAGGTGCTCCAACCGTTGGTACAGTAGGAAATATTGAAGTGTTCCCTAATGGTCGAAGTGTAATACCAGAAAAAGCAAGTTTCACAATTGATTTACGTGATATCAATAAAGACCGACGGGATCGCTATGAAACTCAATTAAGGGAATGTATAGCAAAAATTTCAAAAGAAAATGGACTTCAATATGAAATTAAAGAGGATACCAATAATGAACCACGATACTGTGATAAGGAAATTACGCAAATCATGCATAACGAAAGTCGAAACATGGGAATAGATGCACCTGAGTTAATGAGCGGGCCATTCCACGATGCCCTCATCATGGCTGATGCCTGTGATTACGGCATGGTCTTTGTACGTTGTAAAAAAGGAATTAGTCATAACCCAATGGAATTCGCATCCGATGATGATATAGCAATAGGAACGGAGTTATTGTTACGGACCACTTTAAAAATGACAAATAAAAACAAATAAAATGCATACAACCCTTCCGAATAGTGGATCAAATGGAATCCACTATTCGGATTTTTGTGAGTTGTGAATGATTGTATTTAATCATTCTTTATTCCAAGGGCTTTCGACTAACATGGCTCCATCTGTGGTCTTTTGTAATATAGGAACCTCACTTTTTGCATATTCCATTAATGAGATCGCTCCATTCGGTGTTTCCAGTTGGACATCAACTGCTATCGAGAGTTGGTGAAGTCTAGTAATCATGTTCCTCGCCTTCTCTATAGGCAGAACTTCTTCGGAATATACAATAATATCTAAATCACTACTCAGGGAGACTGTTTTACTATTACTTGCTAGTTCAAATCCTACGCTTCCTCCAGGTCCCCATAACAACTTATAAGATAAAAGTATCTCATTCACTTTGTCCAATGCCGCCAAAGCAGGCATTGGATTTTCCTGAATTTTTCGCTTCCATCCACTTTCATATACCAATTGATTTGGGGGGGTATGTTCTAATACAGCCTCTGGTGCTATATATGCTCCAAACCGTTGGTTGCGTTGTTTACCACGGATCCCTATAGGAATCTTCCCTTCAATTATTGGAGCACGCCGTACTACCACGAAAGGTACTGTCTTCAATGATTGAACAGCCCAGTCAGGAACAGGCGGACACATTGTTAACTCTGTTGTCTTTTTAATTCGTAATAGATCATGAGTCTTTATTACCATTGCTCTGCTAATCTAGCTCTAACTTTAATAGATGCCATACGGTTACTTTTCGCCTCTAGAGATTGAAGACGATTGCTCAAATCAAAAGGTCCTGATCGTGCTCTAATTATAGCTTCTATTAGTCTGTCTTCCACCTTTGCAATGTCCTGACTCTCTGGGTTCTGTGGGTCCACTCCATCCATTAGATCGTCAAGAGCTCCTAGTGTAGCAAATGATTGAACATCATAGGCCATGGCAGGGTTTTTTTTAGTAGCTTCCTCTAATTCTTCAATGGAACGACGTGTTATACGAGCAGCAGATTGTTTCGACATGACATGAACATTCACACCTTTATCATTTAAAGCTAGTATCTGATTGGATTGGAGACCATGGGTTAAAAATGCACCAGAAATAGCATTGCCTACAATGAGAGTGATCACAGGGTGACCTGCTTGCCTAGCCTTAGCGTAAGCATCCACCGCTGCTGCCCCAGCTTGGTGTAATCCTAGAAACTCTTCATTGTATCCATAAGCCTGACTGGGAACATCAACAATCGCAACAATGGCACGACGTCCTCCACCTTCATCCTGTTCCATTGCTTCTCTTACATAGCGAGCAATTGCCCAACCTTCTTCTAATCCTAGTTCCCCATTACGAGCGCGAGGAAAACGATTATTGGAATCTGGTACTACGGCAATATAACGAATACGTTCATTTCCGACCCTTTTATCCGTACATAAGACAGAAGCTACATCATCACATCTATTATGATCCGTTAGGGCTGTAAACCATGTTCTCCCTCTGCTTTCATCTAAGTTCTCATCAGCTTCTTTAAACTCGTTAAAGCCTATCTCCTTATTCCATACCTCTTGAACATCAGAGGAAGACAAAGGTTTCGAAAGGTCTATATCCTGTAGACGTGAGTGAAACAAGTCCACTTGCTCACTTCGAAAAGGTCCGCTGTTCTTTGGAGGATCGATCATTATTCCTTTGATCGATTCCACATCATCATCCACCAAGTGATCTATAAATCCTAAGGAATGGCGTTGCTCTCCACCTATTGTATTCCAGATCAATCGGCGATCTTGGGAGTCAAACTCTTCGATTCCTGCTTCTTGTTCGATTACTTCTGGTCCATTTAATGTAAGCCTACCCTCTTTCGTCATAATAAGGGAACTACACAATCCTGCAGTTAATGACATGCCTCCAAAACATCCAATTTTACCAGGGATCACTCCGACGACAGATGTATATTCACGTAGGGATATAATAGCAGAGGATATCTCAGCTATCGCTAACAATCCATAGTTTGCTTCTTGTAATCTAACACCACCTGTATCATACAAAATGACTGACCGAGTGGGAATTCCTTCTTTATTATCGCGAAGAGCTAATTCAAGAGCTCCAGCTATTTTTGCCCCAGAGACTTCCCCAATAGCCCCTCCTTGAAAATTCCCTTCTATGGAAATAACGACGGCAGGTTCTTGATTTATTTCACCCTTAGCTACCACTACACCATCATCACTTTGTGGAACAATATTTTGTTTTTCTAAATGGGGAGATTCAAAACCTTCAAAAGGATCTAGTAATTCACGGTACGTCCCTTCATCTAATAAAGATTTTATACGTTCACGTGCATTCAACTCTACAAAACTTACTTTAAGAACGTTCATACTGTCCACTCACCTCCAAAGCTTGAGCTAATCGTAAAGAAACAACACCAGGAGTTGCACCAAAATCATTAATTTGAATGTTGGCTTGTGCGGCGTGCTGATAAAAAAAACGCTCAATGACCCTTTCCCAGGTTTCATGAAACCCTGTCATCCCCGTTCTCACTTCTACTTTGATTCTCGGTTCATTTGAAGGGATAACTAGAACCTCTAAATCACCAGACCCCACTACACCTACATGTGCCGTTTGTCCTAACTTCTCATTGGCAGGATATTCAAAAATCATGGTTTCCAATAGGGTACCTCCTTTAAATAGTGGACATTGCTTTTTTATTCAAATAATCTTTTTTAGTTATTTTATCCAGAAAAATAGTCGCTGCTAATAAGTCTGCACTTCCACCTGGGGAAGCATTACGTTCAAGTAATGTTTCATTGAGTTCTTCTAGTTTTCTCCATCCTTTTAAAGTGGAGACGCCTCCATTTTGTAACACAGCATGTGCCATTACCTTAGCTATTTCTAAAGCGGGTAATCCTCCCCGATGAAGAATGCACGTATCATCTAGGTGAGCAATTAAGGATACTAGAGTTTCCAATCTTGCAAGAGGCTCCGAAAGTCCTTTACTTCTGGATTCCTTAAGCATAGGCAAGGCGATATTTATTAGATGAGGGTAACCTGATTCAGCCTCCCCTCTAGCCCCCTTCACTCCAAAATTTTCATAAATCCTAGAACCATTGGTGGTAGTAATTGGGGCATAGCGATCAGGATAGCAAGCAATCTTTGAAGCAGTTTGAATCGTTCCCTTTATGCCTACTCCAGGCTTATTCAACGCTGCACTAGATGTCAAAAGACCGAGCACCCATATCGCTCCCTTATGAGTGTTGGTACCACCAGTCGCTTGCATCATGTTCTTCTCCCCCTCCCGACCAATGTCTGCTATTTCTTCACGCAGTCGTTGATCAGGCTCTCTAAGGTATGAAACTTCAGTTATCAAGCCAAAGGTTTCTCGTAAAGAATTAGCTGAAGAAACCATCAAATCAAATGTCAAGTCACTATGTGATCCTGTATCTTCTGGGTCTACAAGCCCTGGTTTCGGAGCGAGTTCAGCTTCTTCAACCAGGGCCTGAACAGCCCAATTACTTAGCGTTTCACGACATTCTTTCACACTTCTCCAAGTCATAGGTTTAATCCCCTTACCAGCTTCTAAATTTTTCTGGAGGTTGATAAAGTCCTCCTGACCACTCCACGAGCTCTTCCACGTTTTTTGCAGCAAGCCAAGAGCGATTGGCTTCGGAGCGACGTACACCTAAATCTTCAGGCCATGCCACAATACCTTCTTGTCTCAAACGATCAATGTTACGCGGAGAATGCTTAATTCCTACTGGTGTCACCCCAGCAATTGCAGCCAAAGCTTCACGTCTTTCTTCTAAACTTTTAGCTTTATATAAATAAGCGATCCCCTCCTCCGTAACAACATGGGTTACATCTTCTCCATAGATCATAACTGGAGCTGTAGCTAACTCGGCTTCATTTTTTACATCAATTGCATCTAATGATTCTACAAAAACCGGCGTGTTACCTGTCTGGTGCGTCTCTACTACTTGAACCACTAGTTTCTTCCCTCGTACAAGTGCATCGTCAGAATTTATCATACTTAACCATGCTGGAGTAGAATGCCTACGCCCCCCTGGATCATGTCCCATGTTCGGAGCGCCTCCAAACCCAGCGAGCCTTCCTTTTGTAACTGTTGAAGAATTTCCATAAGAGTCTATTTGCAGACTAGACCCTACAAACAAATCCACCGCATATTGACCTGCTAACTGAGAAAGCGTTCGATTAGAACGGAGGCTGCCGTCTCGTCCAGTAAAAAATACGTCAGGTCGTTCAGACGTGTAGTCTTCCATTCCCACTTCTCCTCCAAAACAATGAATGCTCTCTACCCAACCTGATTCAATGGCAGGTATCATAGTAGGATGAGGATTAAGCGCCCAATGCTTGCAAATCTTGCCCTTTAAACCTAGTGACTCCCCATAGGTAGGTAGTAACAACTCTATAGCTGCTGTATTATAGCCAACTCCATGGTTAAGAGATTGTACTTGGTGTTTTTCATAGATACCACGAATCGTTAACATCGCTAATAAAATTTGCATATCGGTAATATGCCTTGGATCTCTCGTGAAAAGTGGTTCTAATTGATAAGGCGCATCAGCTTCAACAACCAAATCTATCCATGAACCAGGTATATCCACTCGAGGCAAATCATCGGTGATTTCATTTACCTGGGCGATTACAATACCATCCCGAAAAGCAGCAGCCTCTACAAGCGTTGGTGTTTCCTCCGTATTTGCACCCGTGTACAGATTCCCCTCTCTATCAGCTTTATCAGCAGCAACTAATGCTACCGAAGGGATTAAGTCAATAAAAAGACGTCCATACAATTCAATGTACGTGTGTATTTCCCCCATTTTAAGTTCTTTATCTTCAATCATTTGCGCCATTCGAAGACTTTGAGGTCCGGCGTAAGCAAAGTCCACTTTTTCTGCAATTCCAGTTTCAAAAATATCCAAATGCTCCGGTCTAGAAATACTAGATAAAATCATGTGTAAATCATAAACTTTAGTAGAGTTTACTTGGGCAAGTGCATTAGAAAGAAAGGATGCCTGCTTTTGATTATTTCCTTCTAATACAACTCGATCACCCGGAACAAGTATTTCCTCTAAAACTTCAACCACTCGATCTGTAGGAATAACCCTTCCATCTGTAATATTCATGACTTGATTCATCCGTTTAGTTTTTGCATCCCGTCTAGTTGTCCAACTCTTAGTGGTTTGCTGCTTTTGCTTAATATCGGCCATAACAATCTTCTCCCTTCTAATTTAAATATTCTGTGTACGACGAACCAATATGGCTGCTGTTTTCATACCATTTTCTGATATTGAAATTGCCCGTGCTGATGGGAAGGAGTTTTTCGCAAGTCCCGTTAATACATTCCCAGGCAACATCTCGATGAATAATCGAACCCCTAACTCATATAACAAGGAAGTAGCTTCATGCCATCGGACGGAGTTTGAAACATTCCATGCTAAATCTTTTTTAATCGCATCACCTGTTTTTAATACTCTTCCTGTATGATTGCTCGCATAAGGAATGCAAGGGGTACTAAAAGAAATACGCTGAAGTTCCCTTTCTAGGAGTAAAGACACTCCCTGTAAAAGCGGACAATGAGAAGGCACACTCACTTCCAGTAGTTCCGCTCTTTGAGCCCCGTTAGCAAGAGCTAACTTCATAAACCCCTCCAAATCATGGATCGCTCCAGATATTGTCATTTGTCTAGGACAATTTTTATTAGCAAGATAAACAGGAGTTTCTTCATTTGCATACACATCTATTAATTTTTCCAGTTCACCCTCGCTCAGTCCTAATACTACTCCCATGCCGTACCCTTCCGGAAATGCCTTCTCCATCAACTCCCCGCGCAGTTTGACTAATCGAATGGCATCTTTGAAGTCTAAAGCACCAGCAACAACTGCAGCTCCGAAAGCTCCAACAGAGTGGCCCGCAACAAAATCAGGAAAAGCATTATTCTCTTTCAACAAACGTGCGGAAGCCACTCCAGAAACAAGCAGGCATACTTGAGCTGCTACAGTCGATTCTAACTTAGAATCATCATCCCAAAAGATAACGCTTTCATTTAATTCTTCACTAGATTCTTGTAAGGTTTCCGTGATAACTGGATGATCAGGTAATTTTTGTAACATATTAGCTTTTTGAGATCCTTGACCGGGAAAAAGAAATGCACTAGTCATTTTATCTCCTCTCTCTACCAAAGCAATCTGTCGTCAGTCGACTATTTATATAAAAAGAAGAGATAGCACTACCCTTCTTTCTTATCCTTTTGGACACCGTCATGATGCTCAAACAGTCGCTTTTGAATGCTTGTGATTACATCTTGGTTATGTTGCTGTAAGACCGTTGTTGCTTCTCCAATTTCGCCTTTCTTAAGAAGACTAACAAGCGTAAAATGCTCTTTAATTGATTTTTCAATATTTCCTTCCGTTGTAAAAGAAATGTTCTGGACTCTTAATAATGGTAGTTCTAAACGAGTATACATTTTTTTTATCGTTTCACTTTTGCTCATTTCAATCAAACATAGATGAAACGTATGATTAAGTTTGGTGTAACGAATGGCATCTTCTTCTACCATCATCTCGTCATATAGACCTTCCATCTTTTTTAAAAGCTGTTGGTCGGTACCGTTCTCGTTTATTCTTTTCATTGCCAACGATTCGAGCATGATTCGAATATCGAGCAAATCAAAAATTTCACTTTCTGTATGCTCTTTTACAATAGCTCCTTTTCTTGGGATCCTCTCAACTAGTCCTTCAATCGTTAGTAGATATATAGCTTCACGAACTGGAGCGCGACTCGTACCATATTCCACAGCATACGTATTCTCCACGATTTTCTCACCAGGTTTCAATTCACCAGTAATTATTTGTTCGCCGATATGTTCAGCTATATGATTAGATAATGCATTATGATTAAGGTTCGTTTTACTCATCATAAGACCTCCTTCACGTACAGATTGTCGACTGTCGGTTAATTATACAATAAAAAAATTCATTATTCAATATTTTCAGAAAAATTAAAAAAGTATTTGCGTTTTACCAAATATTTATCTATGATGAGGAATAAGAATAGTCGACAGTTGATTATCAGCCAAAATGTAAACGCTTTCTATATAAGGAGGGAAATCTACCAAACCACCAATCAACGCAGTCTAAATCCTACCAGTGTTTTTATTATTTATATAGTTTGCCGATAATTGTCCGTCTTGTATTAATTATTATAGGGAACATTATGGCTTTATAAAAAACAAAAAGAGGGTGAATCCATTGGTTATTTATGGAGTTGCATTGTTATCCATTTGCTTGTTGATCGGGGTTTTGTTAGGGAAACTGTTAGGAGTATCTATTGGGATTGACGCTAATGTTGGTGGTGTTGGTATTGCAATGGTGTTTCTAGTACTATTAGTGGATTATTTGAAGAAGAATAAAAAACTGAATATTAAATCACAAGAAGGGATGGCATTCTGGGGTGCTATGTATATCCCTATCGTTATTGCAATGGCAGCCAAACAAAATGTGGTAGCTGCTCTTGATGGAGGCCCCATAGCATTATTGGCAGGAGTAACTACTGTTATCGTTAGTTGGGCAATGGTACCTGTACTAAGTAACATTGGAAGAGATAAGTCCATTCTTAATGAAGAACTAGGAGGGACCGGAGATGTTAGAAATGTTAAGTAACACGTTTACAGAAAACGGTCTGATTGTCTCTTTCGCTGTTATTGGTATCACTATTTACCTCTCCTACATCATCTCGGATAAGCTTACCAAAGGAAAAATTCATGGTTCAGCAATCGCCATTATTCTCGGTCTTGTATTGGCCTATATTGGAGGTATAAATACTGGTGGCGAACAAGGATTGGCAGATATCGGAATTTTCACTGGAATAGGTTTAATGGGCGGCGGTATGCTTCGTGATTTTGCAATTGTAGCAACAGCCTTTGGAGCTAGTTTAGACGAGATTAAAAAAGCTGGATTACCAGGAATCATATCCTTATTCGCAGGCGTGATTATCTCTTTTGTTATCGGCGTAATCATTGCCTTCGCGTTTGGATACACAGATGCAGTCAGTTTAACAACAATAGGTGCGGGTGCTACGACATACATAGTCGGTCCTGTCACCGGTACAGCGCTCGGTGCAAGTTCAGAAGTAATTGCTTTAAGTATTGCTGCCGGATTGATCAAATCCATCCTTACGATGATAGGCACCCCCTTTATTGCGAAATATATCGGGTTAGACAATCCGCGGTCAGCCATTGTTTACGGGGGATTAATGGGCACTACTAGTGGAGTGGCTGGTGGACTAGCCGCAACCGACCCTAAACTTGTCCCCTATGGCGCAATGACAGCCACATTTTATACTGGTCTAGGGTGTCTTATCGCTCCATCTGTTTTATTCTTAGTAACGAGAGCAGTTTTTGGATCATAATTAATATAGGCCTTCTATATAATGAACTGCTCCCTTTTAAGTGGACAGTTTCAAATAGAGGGTCTTCTTTATTGTTTTCACAAGTTATATGTAAGGTGACTAATATCGAGGAGTGTAAGCATAACATTCGAAGTAAAGTAGTATCGGGATATCGATCAATATTTCCATTATTAACTCACCATGAAGGTTTAATCTGTATTTCTTTGTGAGTGGTGATTTCATTGAGTCTTGTGATAATTTTTTATAAGAGCTCCTTCACCTTTAGTTCCACTCTTATGTGCATTTCTAATTCGTGTCAATTTACTTCTTTTAAGAACTATTTTCTCCTGCTATAGGGACATGATTCCCACATAACATTTTTGATATCTCATAAATCCTCAAAAAACCACCCCCCGTTTTATGAGACCAGAGAATGGTTTATTAGAAAAGTACTATCAGATTACAGTCTCCATTTGCAAAACTTTCCTCACATCCAGAAACTCCATTTCATGAGCCTGTGCCACTTCTTTATATGTCACACTTCCATTAATAGTATTGATGCCTTTTAATAAGGCATCATTCTCTAAACAAGCCTTTTCGTACCCTTTATTAGCCACTTGTATAGCGTATGGAATCGTTACATTCGTAAGAGCAATAGTAGACGTTTTTGGTACAGCTCCTGGCATATTGCCAACAGCATAATGAACCACCTCATGTTTTACGTAGGTTGGATTGTCATGTGTGGTCACATGGTCCACGGTTTCTACAATCCCCCCTGGTCTATAGCAACGTCTACAATGACGGATCCCTTTTTCATACCTTTCACCATTTCTTCTGTTACAAGCTTAGGTGCTTTAGCTCCTGGGATAAGGACAGCACCAATGACCAGATCAGATTCTCGAACCGCTTCACTTATATTAAATGGATTAGAAATTAACGTATTGATCGAAGTTCCGAAAAGATCATCTAATTGTCGGAGTCGTTCTGGACTTAAATCTATCATATTTACATCAGCCCCTAAACCAACAGCAATTTTCGCTGCATTAGTTCCCACGATTCCACCGCCAATCACGGTCACTTTACCTCTTTTCACTCCGGGCACGCCGCCAAGTAAAATACCCTTTCCACCTTTAGGTTTTTCTAAAAATTGCGCTCCCATTTGTGTAGCCATTCGCCCGGCCACTTCACTCATAGGTATTAATAACGGAAGTGCCCCATTATTTAACTGTACGGTTTCATAAGCGATAGAAACGACGTTCTTTTCTGCTAAGGCCTTTGTTAATTCTTTTTCGGCTGCTAGATGAAGATAGGCAAACAAAATCAAGCCATCATAAAAATAGTGGTACTCCTCAGGAATTGGCTCTTTCACTTTGATCACCATTTGCTGGGCCCAAGCCTCAGCTGCCGTATCAACGATAATTGCTCCGGTGTTTTCGTATTGTTCATTCGTGAAACCTGACTGATGGCCGGCATCCATTTCCAAAAATACTTGATGCCCTTCATTAATGAGGTTCAATGCACCTGATGGCGTCATAGCTACTCGATTTTCATTGTTTTTCATTTCTTTAGGAATTCCTATACGCACTTATGTTACCTCCCTACTTTTTCTAGTTCTCGTATACTATATTTTATAAATTCCATCTACGACTGTATCAATTAACAAACTCAAATCCTCTTCTTCAATCGTTAAAGGCGGAGCAATGGTAAGTACATTATTAAAGCCTGCGACGGTCATTCCATTCTTCCCAATGATCACGCCCTTTTGTTTACAATACGCAATAACACTGTTTACTTTGCTAGCTTCAAGCGGGTCTTTTGTTTGTTTGTTCTCAACTAACTCAATTCCTATAAGAAGGCCTTTCCCTCTCACATCTCCCACGTTGACATGTGATTGCAAACGATCACGAAGTTCATTCATTACGACTTTGCCTAACTCTTTGGATCTATTAAAAAGATTTTCCTTTTCCATAATTTCGATATTTTTTAAGGCTACAGCACACGAAGCTGGGTTTCCTCCAAAGGTATTGATATGGCGAAAAAACTCGTATTGATCACTCCCATTAAATGCCTCATAGATTTCCCTTTTCACAGCCGTTGCAGACAATGGCAGGTAAGCACTAGTTATTCCTTTAGCCATCGTAATAATATCTGGTTTTACTCCATAATTCATAAACCCAAATGGTTCTCCCGTTCTTCCAAATCCACAGATGACTTCATCCACAATCATTAGAGCACCATGACGTTCGCAAGTCTTTTTCACTTCTGACATATATTGTTCTGGCGGGACGATAACACCACCGCCTGTAATAATGGGTTCCATGATCACGCCAGCAATCGATTCGCTTTGCTCCCAAGTCATGACTTGATCAATTTCCTTCGCTCCCCAGTTGTCTTTCTCACTATGGTCATTTCTATATTCATCGGGTGGGGCAACATGAAGGAAGCCTGGTCCGAGTGGTTCATATTTATATTTACGTTGCGCTTGGCCTGTTGCTGCAAGTGAACCAGTCGAGTTCCCATGATAAGAACGATATCTAGAAATGAATTTGCTTCTATAGAAATCCCCATTTTGCTGATGATATTGTTTGGCAATTTTAAAAGCGGCCTCATTTGCTTCTGATCCACTGTTAGAAAAGAAAACGACATAATCGTCACCTAAAAGCTGATTAATTTTTTCACCTAGTTTGATCGCTGATTCATGACTTTGCGTTAAAGGCATATAAGATAACCTCTTAAGTTGATCATAGGCCGCCTCCGCTAATTCTTCTCTTCCGTAGCCAATATTTACACACCATAAGCCAGACATAGCATCCAAATATTTATTACCTTCAATATCTGTAATCCAAGAACCCTTCGCACTCTGAGCAATCATTGTGTCATTGGGAGTATATGGTTTCATCGAGTGCCATACGTACTTTTCGTCTTTAGTGAGCATATCTTGACTTACACCAGCTTTTGTCAACGGAGAAACCTCCTTAGAGTTGTTTATAAAATGACGCCTTTTTTTAGAATTATCTTAATTATCTAATATTTAATAAAAATTTTCATTAGACATTGTGTAAAAACGTTATATTCCCACTTTCACATAATGACAATATAAAAAACGGTCAGAGGTTTAAGCTCTGACCGTTTTGAATTTATCAATAGGCTACCCATTTTATATATCATTCAAAAATAAGGCATTCCTCGATTTATGTATTGATAAGCATTTATTATCTTTAAAATTATCATACATATGACTTTTGTCATCAAATTAAGAAATTAGGCCTTTATTAAAAATTTAAATCACGGTTCAACAGGATGGACTTACCACCAGTAAGTCCATCCTGTTCATTTTGTATATAAAACAAAGCTTTTTCAACAGGTAAGCGCTTACTATATGAAAACCTATTGCAATTCAATCAGTTATCTTATACTCTATTATAGTCAGTTATAAATGGTTTGCATAAATAACAACTAATTACGTTAAAAATGGATAAACTAATGGAGGTATGAACATGGAAAGAGATATTATGACGATATCTCAAGTTGCTGAATATTTACAGCTCAACGAAATGACAGTATACAAACTAGCGAACGAGCGAAGAATCCCTGCTTTTAAAATAGGGAGTCACTGGAGAATGAAAAAAACAGACCTCCATGATTGTATTGAAAAATTAAAAAACGGTGAAACCATATAAACAAACTTGACTGTTGTGAGAATCAACAGTCTATAAAATAAAAGAAAGAGGGTATATATGTCTATTGCAGCAATGAAAGAACAATGGTTTGGAAATGTTAGGGGGGATGTCCTCGCTGGTATAGTCGTGGCCTTAGCGCTTATTCCTGAAGCGATTGCATTCTCGATTATTGCAGGAGTCGATCCAATGGTCGGACTTTATGCTTCATTTTGTATTGCTTTAGTTATAGCATTCGTGGGCGGAAGGCCTGCAATGATTTCAGGTGCTACTGGGGCAATGGCCCTTTTAATGGTTACTTTAGTAGCCGACCATGGTATTGAATATTTATTAGCTACGACCATTTTAACGGGAATTCTGCAAATTATATTTGGAGTTTTTAAGCTTGCTCGTTTTATGAAATTTATTCCGAGATCTGTAATGGTCGGATTCGTTAATGCTTTGGCCATTTTGATTTTCACATCTCAATTCCAACACTTCGTAGATGAAGCTTGGATTATGTATGCACTTGTAGGTTTAACACTTGCTATTATCTATCTTTTTCCACTTGTATCAAAAGCTATTCCTTCTACATTAGTAGCGATAGTTGTCGTTTCAGCTATAACTATTTTTATGAATATTGGAGTTCGTAATGTTGGAGACATGGGAGAACTCAGTCAATCATTACCTATATTTGCTCTTCCGAATATTCCCCTAAATTTAGAAACGCTAATGATTATTTTTCCCTACGCACTAGCTTTAACAATTGTTGGGCTTTTAGAATCTCTATTAACAGCCTCAATCGTTGATGATATGACAGACACAGATAGTGACAGCAACAAAGAAAGCAGAGGACAAGGAATTTCTAACATCGTAGCCGGATCCTTTGGTGGTATGGCTGGCTGTGCCATGATCGGCCAATCAGTTATAAACGTGAAATCCGGAGGTAACGGGCGTTTATCGTCACTTGTTTCAGGAATTGTACTAATGTTCCTCATCATTGTTTTAGGTGGCGTAGTGGTCCAAATTCCTATGGCCGCACTAGCAGGAGTTATGATTATGGTTGCCATTGGTACGTTTGACTGGAGTTCCGTAAGAAATATTCACCGCGTACCAAAAACAGACGCTTCCGTTATGGTCGTTACTGTACTCACGGTTGTTATTAGCCACAATTTGGCTTACGGTGTGTTGGCCGGCGTGGTCCTCAGCATGATTTTCTTTGCAGTTAAAATCTCTAAAGTACGTGTTCTTCCGTTATATGTGAATGAAGGAAAGAAGAAAATTTATTATGTACAAGGGCAGCTATTTTTCGCCTCTGTCACAGACTTCCTTGAGTCCATTAATTTCAAAGATGACATCGAAGAAGTAATTATTGATCTAACTGAGTCTCATCTATGGGATGACTCAGCTATTGGAGCACTCGATAACCTGGAAACTAAATTTGAACAAAATGGCGTTCACGTTCATTTCAAGGGCTTAAATGGAGAAAGTTCACGCTTGTTAAACCGTCTCGGCGGTGTTTCCAAGAGTGCAGGACACTAATTTTAATTTCAAAGGAGATAACTTATGTTTAAAAATATTTTACTAGCTACAGATGGATCAGAACACTCAAACCGAGCGATTGACCAAACGTTAAAAATGGTTTCCCCTTATAAAGATGAAGTTCATATTGAACTGATCTATGCTGTCGATGGAGAAAAGTCTAAAAAAGATGTCTTAAAACACGGAGACTCCCATACGGCCACGGCTAAACGAAAAGAAAAATTTCTGGATACGGTCCAGATTATCGAAGGTGAAGGAGTGAAGTCTGATATCACTATTCTTCATGGTGAACCAGCAGAGTCACTCATTAAATATGCAAATGAAGGCAATTATGATTGCGTAGTTATTGGCAGTCGGGGAAGAAACAAATTTCAAACATTGATTCTCGGAAGTGTCAGTCACAAGCTACTAAAATATGTAACAAAACCTGTTATTGTCGTTAAATAATAAAAACGTGTCACCTAGATCAAGTAGTTCAGTTTTGGAGTACAAAAGCAATTTGTACCCCCTTAACTGAACTACTTTTTTATATGAATTCACACCATAATCGCAAGGGATCGTGGCAGTTAAAATACTACGTTACGAAGGGATTGCTCGTCCGCTTTTCCACAGGGTGTGTCGCCCATTCCAATTTATCTCACAGTGAATTTGATTGAACTTTAGATCTATTTTATCGTGATAAAACTAAACGCTTAAACAGCATATTTTTTGTTTTTGCCGATCCTCACCTTTTAATTTCCACACCCAAGCAATATCACCATCTTCATAAATTTCGTGTTAGATATCCTTACATAAAGATATAAAAGATACAAATAAAATGCTATCCTTTGATTAATCAAAATATTGAAACAATTAACAGGAGGGCATAACCATGAAAAAAACAAAAAACGTTAACCTTTTCTCATTTATAGTACTTGCTGTAAGAATGGGCATAGAAAAATAAAGTACAGAGCATTTTACGATAAGAACTAAATCTATATAAATTATTAAAAGAACCCCTTGGGAAGCACCAAGGGGTTCTTTTACCTATCAATATTTATGTTAAAATAACTACAAAGTTTGTGAAGAAATACACTTATACTAACACAGCAGGATTGTTTAAGAATCGATTCCGAGATGATTGTGTGGCTGTTCCGTCATTGGTATGAGGAGAAGGTGGTCGGGGAAATAACTTGCTTTCCGTGGGAGTACGGTGAGCCTCCTTGGACTTCGTCCTGCGGGGTCTCACCATGTCCTCTATTCCCACAGGAGTCACGTCATTTCCCCGACCACCTTGCCATGAAGAAGAGGGACGGAACATCTACGAATCTAAGAAATTTGCACGTAGCTATTGTTATAACAGCATGTTTATCCTCTATTTTCACTATGGAGGAAGGCCTCCTACTCGGGTCCGTTCGTGAAAATAAAGCAGAGAGGGTCGGGAAAAGCGGACTAGATGAGCCCCGCAGAGTTTAGCGAGGCCACTAAAAAAGTCTTTCAAGGAAAAATACAATGAGACCACTTACTATATATCGGTGATCCCATCGACTTTGCCTTATATATTGATTGATTTAGTTCTTGTTCTCTTATATTATCAATTTTTCAGTGTCCTCCACGATTCTCACGCATAAGGCGTTCTGCTCACGTGAAGTAGCTTAACCGATGCTTCCGTTCTCCTCACAAAAGCAAGAAGGTCCGGGAAATTGCGAGACTCCTGTGGGATGAACATGATCGGTGAGATCCCGTAAGGCGCAGCCTGAGGAAGCTCACTACATGCCCACGGAAAGCGAGTGATTTCCCGGACCTTCTAACGCCATCCTTGGTAACGGAAACCACCGGAATGTCTCAAAGCTGAGTCTTCCACAATCCTGGGCATTTAGTTCATTAAGATTTTTTAAATCACAAATCTAGGTACATTTTAAAGTGTAATTCCTCATTTTGCGATAGAGATCGGAACATATTAGGCCGCACCAGGTTTTTTTTGATCGTTCTTACTTTTATAATATACTTCTCAACATCCTAAGGCAGTTCATTTCCTGCCGCAAGATAAAGTTCGTACCATTCTTTTCTCGTTAGTTCAATCTCCGAAGCCTTCGCAATATCTTTTAAACGTTCCGGATTCATCGTCCCAACAACCGGCTGGATTTTCGCAGGATGACGTAAAATCCATGCCGTTGCGATAGCTGAATCAGTTACGCTTTTTTTCTCAGCAAGTTCCTGTAGTTTCGCATTAACTTCAGGGAACGCTTTATTACCAATAAACGGTCCTTCAATCATACCGTGTTGGAACGGTGACCATGCTTGGATGGTTATGTCATTCAAGCGACAGTATTCGAGAACGTTACCATCCCGGACGGTCGCCGCATCATGCTGCATGTTTACATTGAAACCTGCGTCAATCATTGGCGTATGTACGATACTTAATTGCAACTGGTTTATGATTAAGTCTTCTTTCAGATGCTTTTTTAACAGTTCAACTTGCATCGGATTCTGGTTACTGACACCAAAGTGCCGAACTTTTCCGCTCTCCTTTAATGTTGTGAAAGCTTCTGCCACTTCTTCCGGCTCAAATAATGCATCTGGGCGATGAAGTAGTAAACAATCAATATAGTCAGTTTTTAATCGACGCAGACTTCCTTCTACAGATTCTAGGATATGTTCTTTGGAAAAATCAAAGTAATCCTCTCGAATCCCACATTTCGTCTGAAGTTTCATTTTTTCACGAACGTCATCATTCATGTCGATCGCTTCTGCAAACACTTCTTCTGATTTTCCGGCTCCGTAGATATCTGCATGGTCAAATAAATCAACGCCAACCTCCAAAGCATTTTCGATCGTGTAGGCTGCATCTTTTTTACTGAGTTTATTCATGCGCATACAACCCAATGAAATTTCGCCAACTTCTAATTCACTGTTACCTAAATTGATCTTTTTCACAAAAAGCACCTCTTTTCATCTGATGTTTCTATCGTAACACCTCGTGAGAAGAATAGTAATTGTTAACGCTTGCAATATATGTATTGTGCAGGAATCGTACTATTCTTAACTAAGAAATCTATTAATTCCTGTTCATCCTGATAAATTTACTCTATGAAGTACATTTACCTTTACATCCTCATTTATTCTATCTTGAAGTGAATAGACGGATAACGTATCTAATGTAAACTCTTCTGGAAAGTCTAAGTTAAGTAGTTCTTGCTTTTCTTTCTCAGAGATTGTAGTCAGGTTACACAATGTACAATGAGGCTTATATGGAAATGGACTATCTTTGAATTTTATTCGAGAGTTTTTAAATTCTTGATGAATGTCTCTCAGTGGTTCTTCGTTTTTTAGTGTGAAAAAGAATATATTGGTACCTGGAAAATTCATTACATGAGAAAAAGAAACCATAACTGCTGGGATCTGATCTGCTATCTTATTTACTTCTTCAAATACGTCATTTGGTTTTTGTCCAGGTTGGAAGACGCCTATTCCACTAGAACCAGTTAACGTTATTTCTACAGGCAAAACATCTGGGTAATGATAATCCTTCCTTATTCTTTTTATCTTCTCTGAGATTTTCTTTGGTAAATCCAAAACTATGTATGTATCGTTAGTAAAACTATCCATTTCACTTCCTCCCACTCAACAATAACATCCTCTACATTGACTTTATTCCGTTGATCTTCGAAAATCTCTAGGTCCATTCATAACCTTTTCTTCAATACCTTTCAGAATGTCAAAAGCTCCCTCAGACTTATTTGAACAGATCGCGACTTTCATAGATAACCCAGGATAATAGGCAGAGTGAAAGCTAACTCCAGGATCATATCCCATGATGTGATATTTAAGAACACTGTCTTCTGATTTCTTAATCCATACACCATACCCATAGAACCCAGTTTCATTGACTTGTACATGAGCTGTTAAAACCTTGTTAGTATATGTTTCACTTAAAAGTTGATTATTAAAAAGTGCCTCCCACAACTTCACCATGTCACTAACTGTTACATAAGCTCCCCCGTCCGGGCCACCCTTTGCCGGCAACGAATAAATATTTGTTTTCCAAGTACCATCAGGATTGTCTATATATCCTAATGATGTATTTGACGGCAGTGAGTCAAATGAAAAGTACCCAGAGTTCGTTATATTAGCCTTTGTGAAAATGTATTTTTGTATGTAGTCAGAGAACTCAAGTCCACTTACCTGTTCGATTATTAATCCCAACAAAATATATCCAGCATTATTGTAATGAAACCTTTCTCCCACTTGGGATTTCATAGGCTCGTGTTGGAATAATGGAAGGAAATCGCTCGCCATTCTAACATGATACATTGGTCTTTTAACCCATAATTCCTCAAAATCCTTCATAACTTCCTCATCAAAGTAATCTGGTATGCCCGAAGTATGTGTCAACAAATGGTGGACAGTTATCCCTTCGTCAAAATGTTTAAAGTTAATAGAAAGACAATCGCTCAATTTAGAATCTAAAGACACTTTACCCTCTTCAACAAGCTGACAAATAGCTATTGCCGTGAAGAGTTTGCATCCAGATGCTATTCCAAAACGAGTCTCTGAATTATTTTCTAGTTTTGCCGAACGATTAGCGTAACCGCCGTGTGTATCTACTAATACTTTCTCACGATCTTGCACCAATATTGCCCCTGAAAAATCACTCTTATTTTGAATATCTGAAATGATCCTTGATAACTCTATATTCATAGTTTTTCCTCCAGAATTGGGATTGGACCTAATGATTAGCCCCTAGCCATTCCTATTCATCCTTGAAATGAAAGGGACTTTTACGTATACAATGATTGTGGCAAGGAACCCCAAACTTTAAATCAAGATAGTAAGTTGAGTCTAAATGTAGTTGTTTTTGTTTCCCATTGGATTTCAATAATATAGATAAAATGCCGAATATAATCCCTTCTATGTTTAACCTTCTCTAATGGCATTGATTGAATGGGAACCTCCGAGATTTCTACGAAAAAACGGGGTGGCAAGGTCCCGCAGTGAAGGACAAGCAGGAAACCCACGTCGATATTATCTCTCTTTACCATGTACTCACACTGAATCTAGTCTTTTTTAAACGTTGCAAATTTAACAACCATTCTCATAAACTCTTCGTATGAGGAAAATCGTCTATTCCTCTGATTATACCATTTTCGAACAGTTTCTATTAACCAGAACGGAATCGACTTTCCATCAATGATATGATAATGCTCTTGATAGCCATTTTTTAAGTGTTCCCACCGAAAATCGTTTCCAGGATGTACATATTCCGAGACATCAAGTATTTTTGCTCTTCCGTTTTGTAATAAAATATTTTTTAAATGGATATCACGCGGGTTTAACCCCTTTTCACGTACATATTCCCTTGCATCCTCTACATCTTTTACAACCTGCTCTGGAATATGAATACCTTGTAATAAGCAATCATAGAGCGTTTTCCCTTCCTCATAACTTAATACGAGATATTTATCGTAAGAAGCAAAGCAAGTTGAAAAAAATGGTGAATCTCCTAACATATTGTAAACCTTTTCTTCTACTTTTATTTTAGATGCTTTATACTCCGCATATATTTTAAACGCATATTTTGGAGCGTAAAGAGATTGAAAAACTGCGGCATCTGTCCCTACTCCAATGCATTTCAGCCCATCAGAATCACCATATATAGTTACAGGTTCATTGTTTGGATTAGAAGAAACGATGACTTGAGATAGAGAATGAATCGCCACTTCCCATTGATCGCCCATGTTAAAATTCTCCTCTCTATTCTCTTTTACTTCATAAGATTCTATGTCTAAACTGATCCCTTAATGAGTATATCAATTCCATTCTATCATTAAGATATGGCATATCTTAGGCATAAATATGTAAAAACATATTTATTGAATTGGAATACTTATTGGGTATCCATTCATTTAACAGGGAATCTTTAAATAGCTACGGGGGCCGAAGAAGGGTTAAATAGATGTATGTAACAAAAGTTTCATAAATGAACGCTCCATTTTGTTTACTCCTATTTATCATTTTGTTAAATTATACTCTTAATCAAGAACAGAGAGTCAGGAGGTTAACCATGAATGAAAATTATAGAGGGCTTTTCAATAAAGGGTGGGTATTCTTTACAATAGCTGTTCTCTTATTGTGGATCAAATCCTACTACGCCTTTCAAACTGCTTTTGCATTAGATATTGAGAATAGTATTCAACAATTTATTTTAGTGATCACTCCCATAGGTCCCATTTTATTTTTTCTAGGACTATCGCTCTTCTTCTCACCTAAACGACGTAATAAAGCTTTTATAGTGATATATTTCATCATGTCCTTTGTACTTTTTGCAAACGTAGTGTATTTTCGATTTTTTAATGATTTCATTACACTTCCCGTTCTTATGCAATATAAAAACTTCCTGGATCTTGGAGGAAGTACCAAATCTTTGCTTCATCTAACGGATATACTATATTGGATCGATGTGGTTATTCTTATAGCTTGGAGTATTCGAAAAAAAACTAAACCCACCATGGAGTTTCGCAAACGTACAGTGGTCATGATTTTCGCTGCCGTCCTTGGATTTGGTGCTGTTAACTTAAGTTTAGCAGAGGTGGAACGTCCACAGCTTCTTGTGAGAACGTTTGATCGTGCAAAGCTTGTCAAACTTCTAGGAATCTATAATTATCACATTTACGACAGTGTCATGACGGCCAAATCTTCAACAAGTCGTGCGTTTGCTGATAGTAATGAATTAACCGAAGTATTAAACTATGTCAACTCACAGCAAGGAAAAATGGGAGCAAAAGGGAAATACTTTGGAAAAGCAAAAGGGAAAAACGTTGTTTTAGTTTCCTTAGAATCAACGCAGAATTTTGTAATTAATAGAAAGTTACATGGTCAAGAAATTACTCCGTTCTTAAATGACTTGGTTAAAAAAAGTTTTTACTTTAATAATTTCTATCATAATACAGGACAAGGGAAAACTTCAGACTCTGAATTTATTATTGATAATTCTTTGTATGGATTACCACGTGGAGCTGTATTTACCACGAATGAAAGTAACGAATACAACGCAACTCCTGAAATACTAAAAGAACATAACTACACATCCGTAAGCTTTCATGGGAATAATGATAGCTTTTGGAACCGAGATGTGATGTATAAAACACTTGGCTATGACTACTTTTATTCAAAAGAAGAGTATAAAGTGACGGAAGAGAACTCTGTAAATTATGGTTTAAAAGATATACCTTTCTTTAAACAATCCATGCCCAAGGTAAAAAAATTGGAGAAACCATACTATGCAAAGTTTATAACTATGACGAACCACTATCCGTATATATTAAATAACCAAAATATGAATATGATCGAACCGGCTCATACTGGAGATGGATCAGTAGATCGTTATTTCCAAACCGTTCGCTATATGGACGAATCAATTAAAAAATTCTTCAATCTTATGAAGCAACAAAACGAATATGAGGACACTATATTTGTATTATATGGGGATCACTATGGCATATCTGAAAATCATAAACCTGCTATGAGTGAAGTTCTAGATAAAGAAATTCGTCCGTTCGAGCATATTCAACTGCAAAAAGTCCCTTTAATTATCCATGTTCCTGGTATGGAAGGTGAGAAAATGGAGACAGTAGGTGGACAAATTGATTTAAAACCTACTATCTTAAACTTACTTGGGATTGAACAAAAAAATGATGTCCAGTTTGGTACCGACTTATTTGCTAAAACCCGTAAAGATTTGACCATTCTCCGAGACGGTAGTGTAATAACAGATCAGTATGTTTATGCTGCTGAAGCCAATAAGTGCTATGACAAATCAACGAAAGAGAAAATTAATATAAAAACATGTATCCCTTTAAAACAAAAAGCAGAAAAAGAATTAAATTACTCAGACAAAGTCGTTTATGGCGATTTAATCCGTTATAAGGAAAGTGAACAAAAGGAAAACAAATAACTATTCAAATAAAAACACACCTCCTAATCATTTTAAATATTTGGGGGGGGTGTTTTTATTATCCCCTCCCTCATAAAAGTTCCATCCTACTCTGTTTTAGCGAACCATCTAAGTCGATCACATACTTTTTACATATTTATGCTAAAAAATTGCCAATTCATATTACTAGAATGAAGTTACAGTATTTTCACAAGATAACTGAATCCACAAAGAAAGGTAAGATTATATGGATGAAGATGAAGATGAAAACGAACTGAACCAAACACCAAATAACACAAAGAAGAATAGTTTTTTCAATCAGCTAGTTCAGTCAAAGACCAAATTATTAATCGTAACCGTAGTTGTCGGTCTTGGAGCTTTTGCACTATTTAACGCGAATATTTTTTCATTTAATTCTACTTCTACGAGCGCAAGTAATGAAAATACAACTGAAAATGAAGAAATAAATACTAAGCAACTATCAACAAATAACTCAGAAGAAGACGCATCAGTTGTTGAAGCGGTAAAAAAAACTTCAGACGCTATCGTCGGCATTGTTAAGTATAGGCAATCATCACAGCTGCTTGAAGAAAGTAAAGCTGGGACAGGGTCAGGTGTTATTTACAAAAAAGAAAACGGTTCTGCTTATGTGGTGACGAATCAACATGTGATTGAGGGATCAGAATCTATTGATGTGATTCTAAGTGGCGGAAAAAAAGTACAAGCAGAGGTCGTGGGTAGCGATCCTTTTACAGACTTAGCTGTATTGAAAGTTGATGGTTCTAACGTAAATAGTGTAGCTGAATTTGGCTCATCTAAAGACTTGCACGTTGGGGAAACGGCTATTGCAATTGGGAATCCATTAGGTATGAAATTTGCCGGTTCTGTAACAAAAGGCATCATAAGTGGTTTAGACCGTACGATGCCAGTAGACTTAAATAAAGATGGAAAGTTAGATTGGAAGACAGATGTTTTACAAACAGATGCTGCTATTAACCCAGGTAATAGTGGAGGCGCATTAATAAACCTAAATAGTAAAGTCATAGGGATTAACTCCATGAAAATTGCAAAACAAAAAGTAGAAGGTATCGGATTTGCCATTCCAACTTCAACTGTGAAGCCTATAATTAAGGACCTAGAAGAAAATGGAGAAGTTACACGTCCATTCATGGGAATTCAAACTAGAGATTTATCTTCCATTTCAACACGTCTTCAACAAGAACAGTTAAACCTCCCTGAAGATGTGGAATCTGGTGTCGTTATAGCAAAAACGCAAGGAGATTCTCCTGCAGATCAAGCAGGTTTACAAAAATATGATGTTCTCGTTCAGGCTGATGGTAATAAAATTTCTTCTCTTGTAGATCTGAGAAAATACATTTATGAGAAAAAAGAAGTTGGAGAAAAAATGAAGTTAACGTATTATCGTGAAGGAGAAAAACAAACAACGCCGTTAACATTGGGCAAATAACTATAAAAAATTGACCAGTAAATAAGACATAAATTTATGTTCTTTAACTTATTCAATATAAAACAAAATTTCCCTTTTTAAAAAAGCAAGGAGGATATATTATGAGAAAAGTAATACCAGTGTTAGTTTCTATTATCGCTATGTTAACATTAGCTGCTTGTAATAATAGCAGTGCATCATCAAATTCCAAAGTGGTAGCTTCTACGAAAAATGGAGAGGTAAATAAAGAAGAATTTTATAATAAATTGGTAAGTGAGCACGGAGATAAAGTGCTAAAGGATATGGTTTATGA
The DNA here is from genome assembly GCF_042663045.1 of Halobacillus seohaensis. Classification (NCBI taxonomy): domain Bacteria; kingdom Bacillati; phylum Bacillota; class Bacilli; order Caryophanales; family Bacillaceae; genus Halobacillus; species Halobacillus seohaensis. Next base: position 123,425 of record NZ_JBHSZV010000047.1, read on the forward strand.
AGAAGTGTTATCAGAAAAATTTTCTGTTTCGGATAAAAAAGTCCAAACAAAACTAGATAAAATGAAAGAGCAATATGGGGATAAATTCCAATCTGTATTAAAACAAAATGGTTTTGCTGATGAAGCTCAATTTAAAGAGGTAATTCGCTCATCAATGTTGAAACAGAAAGCCGCCACCCAAGGAGTTAGCGTAAAAGATGAAGAAATAAAACAGTACTATGAAAACATGAAAAAAGAATTCAAGGCTAGTCATATTTTAGTAAAAGATAAAAAAACAGCAGATGAAGTATTGAAAAAACTAGAAAATGGTGAAGAATTTGCTAAACTAGCCAAAGAGTATTCCACAGATAAGAAATCCGCTAATAATGGTGGGAAACTTGGAGGATACACATCTACTGGAAAAATGGTTCTACCATTTGAAAAAGCTGCTTATAATTTGAAAGTGGGCGAAGTAAGTGACCCTGTAAAAACCAAACATGGTTATCATGTCATCAAAGTCACCGATAAACGTGATAAAGAGGATACATCTTCTATTGGTAAGTTCAAAGATATGAAAGACCAATTACGTCAAGAATTGCTAAATCGACAAGCTAATCCTGATAATATAACAGAAATCATGAAAAATGCAGGCGTAGAAATTAAAATAGAGGAACTTAAAGACCAAATATCTTTTGAACCAAAATCAAGTGCAAGTAAATAGATTTAAGCACGATGTTCTCGAAGGAAAACGTCTTTTTGATGTCCCCCCCTTTTTATTAGTACCAAACACTTTTTGCTTGTGAACCGAACGTTGACAGTAAATTCCTATCGTGCTACTATGTTTTTAATCAATTAAATAGAATCTCTTATTCAGAGAGGTGGAGGGACTGGCCCGTTGAAACCCGGCAACCTATCAGCGTACTAACGTTGATTGTGGTGCTAATTCCAGCAAAGCGATCGCTTTGAAAAATAAGAGAGGTGCGTCTAAAACCTCTCTCAACGAGAGGTTTTTTTTCGTACAACATCAATACACAACTAAATATCGTATATCACTCAGGTGTTGTCTAAGTTCTTAAACTAGCTTATTTCAACTTAAAAGGGAAGTCGGTGAAAATCCGACACGGTCCCGCCACTGTTATAGGGAGCAACTTGCAAACATGTCACTATATTTTTAAAAATGGGAAGACGCAAGTATGTGAAGATCTTGAGTCAGGAGACCTACCTGTTGATTACACACTAGAACCTACGAGGATTAGGGAGGTGTTAGGCACTTTAACAGAATCAGTCTGTCTTAACAGGCTTATTTAATAATACTGTCATAACAATCTCTCTTTCTTGCAAAAGAGAGATTGTTTTGGCTAGAAAAGATATGGGAGGAATAGATATGACAAAAAGCTCAACGATCGGTTATCCGAGAATCGGAGAAAAACGAGAATGGAAGAAAGCCTTGGAGCAATTCTGGAAAGAGAACATAACTGAAACAGAACTTTTAACAGAGATGAAAAGTCTAAGGATCAATGATCTAAAAAAACAAAAAGACATCGGTATCGACCTGATTCCAGTTGGCGATTTCAGTATGTATGATCAAGTCCTCGATACGGCTGTGATGTTTGGCTTAATCCCTGATCGATTTAAGCACCAAGATGAGAAAGCACTACAGACGTATTTTGATATTGCTCGTGGTAATGATAAAGCAGTGGCCTCAGAAATGACGAAATGGTTCAATACCAATTACCATTACATTGTTCCAGAAATTGAAGCTGATGCTGAACCTACACTAGTAGAAAACCGATTGCTACATTACTTTCAAGAGGCAAAAGAAAAGCTAGCAATCAACGGTAAACCCGTGATCCTCGGCCCTGTTACATTTTTAAAATTGTCTAAGGGTTTTGAGAAAAAAGATTTTAACAAACTGCTTAAAAAACTTGTTCCCCTCTACATACAAGTGCTTCAAGAACTTGAGAACGCTGGTGCTGAGTGGGTGCAAATTGATGAACCGATCCTAGCTACTACACTGACTGAAGAAGATATCACATTAGTCAAAGATGTATATCAATCCATCCAACAAGAGTTATCCAGCATAAAAACTCTTCTCCAAACCTATTTTGAAGCAGTCGATCATTACGAGGAGATCGTTTCCCTGCCAGTCGACGGTATCGGCCTTGATTTTGTTCATGATGAAGGAGCAAATCTGGACAATCTAAAAAAATATGGTTTTCCAGAGGATAAAACCCTCGCTGCCGGTGTAATCAATGGTCGTAACATTTGGAGAGAAAATTTAGATATTAAATTGTCCCAGCTTGAAACAATCATATCAAAAGTTGAAAAAAAACGTCTGATCGTTCAACCTTCATGCAGCTTATTACATGTGCCTGTCACTGTGACTACTGAAACCGAATTACAACCTCATCTAAAGAATGCCTTGGCCTTTGCCGATCAAAAGCTTGATGAAATTAAGATTTTAACCGATAGCTTAAATAATGGAAGAGATACAGTTGAAGCAAAATTAAAAGAGCAGGCTCAGAGTCGAGAAGAACTATGGAAATCAGCTAGTAGAAATAATCACGAGGTTCAAAGTGAAGTGGAATCTTGGAAAGATGTTGAACCGAAGCGAGATCAGCACTACCCTACTCGTCAGAAGATACAACATGAGTTTTTCCAACTTCCATTGTTGCCAACTACCACGATTGGAAGTCTTCCACAAACACCTGAAATTCGTCAAGCACGATTAAAGTGGAGAAAAGGTGATTGGTTAGATCAGCAATACGATGCCTTTATTGAAAAAAATATTAGAGAATGGATCCAACGACAAGAGGAAATCGGACTTGATGTACTAATTCATGGAGAATTTGAACGCAATGATATGGTGGAGTTTTTTGGTGAAAAACTTGAAGGATTTGCTTTTACGAGGTATGCCTGGGTTCAATCTTACGGCTCTCGCTGCGTAAAACCACCAATCATTTATGGAGATGTAGCATTGACTGAACCAATGACCGTAAAAGAAATCACATACGCGCAATCGCTAACAGAAAAGGTCGTTAAAGGAATGTTGACAGGACCAATAACGATTTTAAATTGGTCTTTTGTCCGAGAAGATATCAGTAATTTTGATGTTACAAAACAAATTGCCTTAGCCCTCCAGAAAGAAATAAAGTTTTTAGAAAACAATGACATTCATATGATCCAGGTAGATGAACCCGCCTTGAGAGAAGGATTGCCACTAAAAACTGAAAAACAAAAAGAATATTTAGATGAGGCCGTCTACGCATTTAAGCTTGCAACATCGGCTGTAAAAAGTGAGACGCAAATACACACTCATATGTGTTATTCGGAATTCGGTGAAATTATGAACACGATTGATCAATTGGATGCCGATGTCATTTCGATTGAAACGGCTCGAAGCCACGGAGAACTGATTGCTAATTTTGAGGAAATCTCTTACGAAAAAGAGATCGGACTGGGCGTATACGACATTCATAGCCCACGTGTTCCAAGTGTAGATGAAATGGTAAACAATATAAGCCGTGCCTTGAAGGTTCTTCACCCTCGTCAATTCTGGGTCAATCCGGATTGCGGTTTGAAAACCCGTGGGATTAGTGAAACAACGGCAGCACTAACAAATATGGTGGAAGCAACTCGACAAGTTCGAAATTTGAACGGAGTATATCAAGATCTTCCTAATCCTAAAAGGACCACACACATCTAATATTGAGTAGTTCAGTTTTGAGGGACAAACATTAAAAATGTAAGATGAATTGAGCATCAAATTGCTATGCAATTTGATGCTCTTTTTTGTTGATATGTTAGCGTTTATCTGTCTTTTGAATAAGATTCAACAAGCAGAAAAGCAACTCAAGTTGTTTCAAATCTCCCCCTATCCCTTATACGGTAACGAAACCCCATGATCTCAAAATCGAGTATTCAACAATGCTGCCCGTTTGTTGAATAACTTCCTAGATACCGACGATTTCCTATGTGGATTAATTGCAATTAGCGTTACAATTTCCTATGAATTTACACCTTACACCGAACCTATAACAATACACCCAAGCGCTTCAAAACTCTTTTTAACTATTTAATTATCAATGATTAATCATTTGCTGATATTCATGAGCTAGAATAGAAAACTCAATGACTTGCCTTTTTTCTGATTCCATGAAATCTTTACCCAATAGATTTTCAAGTTTTTCAAGGCGGTGATACAACGTTTGCCTAACAACAAATACTTTTTTTGCCGTTTCTTTTTTAGAACCATTACACGACAAATAAACCCTTAAAGTTTCCATTAAATTAGTATTGTGCTTTTGATCATACTCAATAATCGGATCCAGATATTCCTTAATCAGACTATTTAAGTTGCTGTGTTTATGTACAAGTGAGATCAGCCGATACATGTGCATATCATCATAGAAATATTTAAGATGACCGGGAGGAAGTCTTCCTTGTATAGATAAAGTTTCTTGAGCTGTGTTAAAGCTTTCATGCAATTGATCCAACTGTTTCACAAATTTTCCTCCAGCTACTTGAAAAGAAGAAATATTTGAGTCATTTAAAATACTTATTTTTTCTAATCGTTCAATCCCTTTTGTAATTCTGCTTTTCCAATCTTCTTCCCCTTTTTTATTCAGCAAAATGAATGTTAACAGGTGACGCTTTTCTACAGGGAAAACAAAATAACCGTTTTGATCAAAAATATTTTGAATAAGCATATTCAAGTAAGTAATATCCGTATTTAAATGCTTATTTCCATCCATTTTTAATTTTACGATTAGAACAACAGCTCCTGTCACTGTGCTATTTATTTTATAAACAGCCAAGTGCTCTTTTATTTCTTCGAAACTGTGTTCACCTTGTAGCCATTCCAGCAGCCATTCGGTCTCCTCTGCTTTTTTCTTTTCTTCCGTATAAAGTTCACGTAAGAGATATTGCGCTAGAGCAGTTGCAGTTCGATCTAATAATAAAGATTCAAATTCCCCAAATTCTTTGAGATTCGAAATTAAATATATATTGGCAAACTCTCTTTCAAACACTTGAACAGGCTGTTTTAATAACCCTTTGGATTGTTTCTTGCTAAGGTGATTTACAGTTGACAACAGTTTCTCTCTTTCTGTTTCTCTAACCTTAGGAATGGTCACTACTTTATGATCCTTTGCTACATAGATGAGCTGACAATTAACATATTGCTGCAAATTTTTAAGAATTTCAAAGTAGTTATCGATCGACAACAACTTTTTATTCAAGCGTTGAGAGTAATCTTCCAGATTTGAAATCAACTCATATTGCTGATTAATTAAATCCGCATGAATGTCTTGAGTAATTTCTACGAATGAAACTTCTTCTTCAAATATAATAATAGGAAAGTTATGTTTATCTGCTATTTCTATGGCTTCCTTTGGGATTTTGTTAATAAAGCTTCCGAGTTCAATACACAGGCCAGCGACTTTTCTTTTGATTAACTGTTCTAATAAAGAAAGAAACAAACCTTCATCTTCTTTCCAACCAAAACCAGTTGATAAAACTAACTCACCGCCCTTTAGATTTCCTCTTACCTCTATAACTTCAAACACGTGAACCCATTTAACTAACCCTTCGATCCCAGCTTTTCCTGCCACAACTTTTGCATTTTTAAAATGTTTTCTTTCCAAAATATTTTTAATAGAAAAGTGATACTTCATAGAATACCCCTCTATAAAAGATACTACAAATTATCAGAAAAATCTAATTGAGGTGAGTGAATTGCTATTTAATAGAGGAAAGATTTACTATTTTCTCTGTAGCGTATGATTTCACTGCTGCCTCAGAAACAACATCCGCTACGGACTGAGCAACTCTTTTATCAAAGGGAGACGGAATCACATAATCGGCTCTTAATTCATCATCTTCTATCAAGGAAGCTATCGCATAAACGGCGGCCTTTTTCATTTCTTTATTTATTTCTTTTGCATGGACTGCTAGTGCACCTTTAAAGATTCCAGGAAAAGCTAACACATTATTTACTTGATTAGGAAAGTCCGAACGACCCGTTCCAATCACTGCCACGCCTGCGTCCTTTGCTTCTTCGGGCATGATTTCAGGTAACGGATTAGCCATTGCAAAAACAATTGGATCTGTGTTCATCTTCTTAATCATGTTAACCTTTAATGCACCAGCCGCTGATACACCGATGAAAACGTCCGCATTATTAATTACATCGTCTAAAATCCCTGTTTCCCTTTGGCCATTTGTTATACTAGCCACCCTTTTCTTAGCTTCATTCATCCTTTCTTCTCTACCTTCATAAATAGCTCCCTTAGAATCGCAAACAATGATGTTATTCACTTTAAATTCTAATAGCAAATCCACAATGGCCACTCCAGCCGATCCCGCCCCATTGATTACCACTTTTATAGTAGAAAATGACTTATTTAAAAGCTTTAAGGCATTCATTAATCCGGCAACGGTTACAATCGCAGTCCCATGTTGATCATCATGGAAAACAGGTATATCTAATTCCTTTTTCAATTTTTCTTCTATCTCAAAACATTCCGGAGCCTTTATATCCTCTAAATTTATTCCTCCAAATGGCGCCTGAACACTTTTTACAATATCAACAAAATTATTCGTATCGTTTGCTTCGATGCATAACGGAAAGGCATTTACATTCGCAAACGATTTAAAAAGCATACATTTTCCTTCCATGACGGGAAGCGAAGCTTTTGCTCCGATATCTCCTAAACCTAATACAGCCGAACCATTCGTGATAACTGCTACGGTATTTCCCTTCATCGTGTAGTCATACATTCTTTGTTCATCTTCATGGATCTCTTTACAGGGCTCTGCTACTCCAGGCGAATAAACTAAACTCAAATCTTCTACACTTTCTACAGGAATTTTTGAAGTAGTCTCTAATTTACCTTGATATCTTTTATGAAGTTCAAGTGCTTCTTCACGATAATCTCTCACACGAAACCCTCCTTCTTTAAATTAGGTTCTCACTGAATCTTTATAAACTTTTCAATATCGGTTTTCCCCTCTAGGGATGGTTGTTGATTGGATAAAGATCAAACAATATAAGTGCTAATAATCGGCGTTTTATCTTTGTACTAATAGCGTATATTAAAGATCCATCACTACTGTAATTCGTGATGTGTTTTAATCCTTTTCTCTGTTTCTAACGATGAAACTAGATTCAGAAAACAAAGCTCGATTGTCGAATAAACTTTGCCACCCCAAATGGACGGCCTATCAATTTTAAAAATAGGTGTAAAAAGGGATTGGTAACATCCAATCCCTTTTACCAAACTATTTGCTTACTAACTATTGAATACCTTGCTTTTTCTGTTGTTGAAAGAGAATCGTAGCAAAGTATTTTCTTGAATCTGGATGTAAGACATGGAGTCTTTCTTTCTTCTCTTTTTCAAGATCGGTACCTTGATAATCAAACTCTAGAAACGAACCACTCAAGTTTTCTGTAACACCTGTAATAATATAGCCTTGTTCAAGCAGGAAATCAATTTTCTCTCGTTCTGCCTCAAATTCATGAAAAGATGACATTCTTCTCCTCCTCACTTGTTAATTTACGCGTCAATTTTCTTCGGGGGATCGTCTGTACCTGTTTTCCTACCCAGTTTTTCTTCTACAAAGCCTTCCTCAAGGACCCAATCGCGTCCTACGGTAATACCAAGGTATTGTTCATCATCAGGGTCTTCAATTTCAGCTTGGGGATACTTTTTGAAATACCAATGTTTTGCTAATAAATAGTAGGATAGAGCACCAACTCCAAACCCTACAAAGAACGAATAGTTTGTAAACGAATAGGCAGCTACACTACCTACTATCCATGAAATGAGGCCAGCCCAGTTGATTCCATTATCATAGGCAAACTGTCCTTCTTTTTTATATAAATCATAAACATTAATTCTTCTTTTTCTTAGCAAGTAATAGTCTGCAAAAATAATTCCAACGATGACTGAAAGAACAGCAGCAGCAATTAATAGGACAGGTATAAGTAAGTTAAATATGCTCCAAGGTTGAATCACCGTGCCGATAATACCTGCAAGAAAAACGCCTGCCCAGAAAGGAAACTTTGGACCTCCAACATTAGAGAAAATCGTAGCAGCCGGAACAATATTAGCCGATACGTTCGTTGACCATTGAGCTAAAACAATCATTAATAGCAGGATGCCTAAAACCAAGCCACTTGCTGATTCCTGTAGGGCAACTACAGGATCGAAGTTCGAGACGACAATATAGGAAACAGCACCAAGAACCACAATAAACGTTTGAGTAAGCGGCAAAGCAATCAAACTACCCACTAGTGCTCCTTTATTTCGTTTAAACCAGTTTCTTTCGTGTTTAGGAGCCTTAATAAATCGGGAGATAGAAGAAATATCAGCAGCTAACGTTGCCCAAAATCCCATATTACTAACAACTACAACAACGAAAGCTGTAAATGCAGCACCACCAGTAACCGGGCTTTCAACCCACGCCCAAATATCTTTCCCTTGTTCAACAGCTGAACTTGATAACGTGGAGTACATCCAAACTCCGATGATAATAATGATGGGAGCTGCCAAATCAGCAAATTTTTCTACAGCCTTAATCCCAAGAGCTGTGTTTAATAATTGAAAGAGAGCAAATATGATGTAACACACAAACCAGTTATCAAATCCGAACAAGATATTTAATATCCCGTTCATCGCCGTTGATCCAAAAAAAGTATTAATACCAAACCACATAGATGCAGCCAGACCTCTAACAATAGAAGGGAAATGTGTTCCCAACGTTCCAAATGGTGCTCTCATATAGACAGGAAATGATATTCCATGCTCAATACCTATATCCGCTGTGAGAGTTATAGCGATGCCAATTAAAATAGTTCCTAAAAGAGTTCCAAGTACAACCCATACAAGAGAAATGGATTGAACACCTGCCCCCCCAATGGCAAAGGCAGCTAACACAACGGCCATACCTACCCACATAAATGAAAAGCCTAGAGTACTAATCTTTCGTTCTTGGTGAGGAATTGGCATTAAATCTGGCGACTTTAAATGCTGATCTTTTTTGTCCATGTACAGGACTCCTCCCTAATTACACCTATTTTTTATAATCTAGTTGCTTGGCCTTTTACAATCAAAGCCAAGCAACCATTTCTTTGGAATGGATAAATGAATCTGTTAAGAAAGATTATTTTAGGTATAGTTCTTCTTGAGAGGATTGTTTTAGTTCTCCGAATCGCGCACGTTTTAAATATTTACCTGACCCTTGGTTACCAACAAATTCTTTATCCCGAATAACAAACTCTCCTCGTGATAATACACTGACCGGCTGCCCTGTTACTTTCATTCCTTCAAATGGATTATAGTCTGCTGCCATATGACTCGTTTCCACTGAAATTGTGCGTTCAATGTTCGGGTCAAAAATAACAAGGTCCGCATCCGCTCCAACAGAAATCGTGCCTTTTTGAGGGAATAACCCAAAGGTTTTAGCCACTCTTGTAGAAGTAATATCGACAAACTGATTCAATGTGAGTCTTCCCTTTTTCACTCCCTCAGAAAAGAGAATACTGATACGATCTTCTATAATCGGTCCACCATTCGGAATTTTTGTGAAGTCTCCCTTTCCTAAGTCTTTTTGACCGTTAAAGTCAAAAGAACATTGATCAGAACCTAACGTTTGCAACTGACCATTTTTCAACGCATTCCACAGCACTTCCTGGTTCTCTTTCTCACGAAGAGGTGGGGACCATACATATTTAGCACCTTCAAAGTTTGGTTTTTCAAGATAACTTTGATCGAGCACTAAATATTGCGGACAAGTTTCTCCCATAACTTGGTAACCTTTGCTCCTAGCTTCAGAGATCTTAGTAACTGCTTCTTCACAAGAAACATGAACAACATAGAGTTGGGAATCTGCTAAACCTGTCAATTGAGCCGCACGACCGGTTGCTTCTCCTTCTGCTTCAGGCGGACGTGTCAAGGCATGATAAATCGGATCAGTATTTCCAGCTTTTAGAGCTTTCTTCACTAAGTGATCGATAACATCCCCATTTTCTGCATGAACCATTACTAAAACACCAAGTCTTTTAGCTTCTTCAAGTGTACGGAATAATGTTTCGTCATCAGCTTGGAAGACATTTTTGTACGCCATAAACACTTTAAAAGATGTGATCCCTTCATCTTCAATAACAGTAGGGAGCTGCTCTAAAACACTGTCATTCATTTCACTAATCATTAGGTGAAAACTATAGTCTATAACTGACTTATCCCTCGATTTAGCATGCCATTGGTCAATAGAATTTTGGAGAGGTTCTCCTTGTTTTGTTAAGCAAAAATCGATAACCGTTGTCGTTCCCCCATGAGCCGCGGCAATCGTTCCTGTATCAAAGTCGTCTTTACTAACCGTCCCGCCAAAAGGCATTTCTAAGTGGGTATGCGGATCAATTCCACCTGGAAAAACATAATTTCCTTCAGCATCAATTACTTCTGCTGTAGGGTCAGAAAGATCCTGTCCAATTAAAACGATTTTCTCATTTTCCACTAAAATATCAGCCTTATAAGTATCTGCTGCTGTAACAATGATTCCGTTTTTAATTATTCTTTTCATAATACCCCTCCAGAAAAAATTAAAATTATTTTACTAGATTTACATCACAAGAAGATGTTGCACCAATAGCGGTCTGTCTTTCATTCCATGTCATTGGTGGTTTTCCATTGGCATAGTCGACCATATCAATCGCACCATCGACAGGACATACAATGGAACATAAATTACAACCTACACAATCTTCTTCACGCACTTTTAAAATGTCGTTACCATTTTCATCTTTCAGCATCTCAATGCATTGATGCGACGTGTCCTCGCAGGCAATGTGACACTTATTACAGTTAATACATACATCATTATTAATCTGAGCTACGGTCTGGTGATTTAAATCTAAATTCCCCCAATCCGAATACCTTTCAACCGATTTACCAACGAGATCCATCACAGAATCGATGCCTTTTTCATCCAAATAATTGTTTAATCCATCGTTCATGTCTTCTACGATACTAAATCCATGATGCATGGCTGCTGTACACACTTGCACTCCAGTTGCCCCCATCAGCATGAATTCAACAGCTTCTCGCCAACTGGAAACTCCACCCATTCCAGAGATTGGCACATTAATTTTCGGATGCCGCGCACACTCTGCTACCATATTAAGCGCAATCGGTTTAACGGCTGGTCCGCAATATCCCCCGTGCGCTCCCTTGCCAGCGACATTTGGGATTGTATCCCAGGAATCGATATCCACTCCTGCTAAACTATTAATCGTATTAATCATACTGACCGCATCTGCTCCACCTTGAACGGCCGCTTCTGCTGTAAATGTGATATCCGTTATATTCGGAGTCAGCTTCACAATAACTGGTGTTTCAGCCGCTTCTTTTGCCCACATCGTTTGTTTCTCTACAAGCTCAGGTACTTGCCCAGAAGCTGCCCCCATTCCACGTTCGGCCATGCCATGTGGACAGCCAAAGTTCAGTTCTAACCCATCTACACCAACATCTTCTACTCGTTTAACAATTTCATGCCACTTTTCTTGATTAGGTTCCACCATCAAGGAAGCAATGATTGCATGATTTGGGAAACGTTTTTTCGTTTCATAAATTTCCTTTAAATTGACCTCAAGCGGACGATCAGTAATCAACTCTATATTATTAAAACCAGCCATATTCTGTCCGTTAAAATTAACAGCAGCAAAACGGGAAGAAACGTTCAAAATTGGATCGCCTAACGTTTTCCATACTGCACCACCCCAGCCTGCTTCAAATGCACGCTGTACTTGATACCCCGAATTTGTTGGGGGTGCAGAAGCAAGCCAAAAGGGATTAGGAGATTTTATTCCTGCAAGATTCAAACTCAAATCAGCCATTAAAATAGTCCTCCTTTATAATGATTTTTCTTTATACTGTTGTAGTAGGAGCTGGTGCTAACTGCTTATGAATCGCCATTGCGACTTCCTTACCTTGCTGGGCAGCCGTTACAACCATTGCATCTCCTTGTCCTTTAGCAAAAATCACATCACCTGCGGCAAAAACTTTAGGATTAGAGGTTTGTAATGATTGTGGGTTAACTTGGACAACGCCGTCATTGTGTTCAAGACCAAAGCTCTCGATCATATCTGAATAACGGGATTGACCAATTGCTTTAATAACAGCATCTACTTTAATCGTGAATTCTGAACCTTCAATAAGTACAGGTTTTCTTCGACCATCCGCATGAGGTTCACCTAGTTCCATTTTCACACATTCGAGGTGTGAAACTTTCCCATCCTCATCACCTATAATACGAACTGGTTGAGTTAACCAGTTGAACTCTACGTCATCTTGCTTTGCAAATTCATATTCAAAATCGTAAGCCGTCATTTCTTTTACTGTACGTCGATAAACTATCTTTACATTATCTGCCCCTTTACGAGCGGAACATGTAGCTGCATCAATCGCTGTATTACCAGCCCCAACGACAACCACCTTTTTACCAAGTAGATCTTCCGTGATCTCACCAGACTTCGTGCTTTTCACAAAATCTATCGCATCATGGACTCCATCAAGGTCTTCGCCTTCAATACCAAGCATTGGAACACTTCCCATACCAATAGCTAGAACAATAGAATCGTAGTTTTCCATTAATTCCTCATAGGCAATATCTGTACCTACTCTCGTATTAGTTCTAATTTCAACATCTAATTTCTCAACTTGGTCTACTTCCCAACGAGAAATATCTTGTGGCAATCGGAAAGAGACAATTCCGTACGTATCCAATCCGCCAGCTTCCTCAGCCGCTTCAAATATAGTTACCGTATATCCGAACCGCGCGAGTTCTCTTGCAGCCGATAGTCCGGCTGGCCCTCCGCCAATTACAGCTACCGTTTTACCGTTCTTCTCACCAGGTTTGAAAAGCAACTGTTCGTTCTTAATCGCCCAATCGGTAGCAAACCGTTGCAAATCACCAATGACAATCGGTTTTGTCGAATGATTTAATACACAGGCTCCTTCACACAACTCTTCCGTTGGACACACACGCGCACAACTTGCACCGACTGGATTTGAAGACATAATGGTAGTGGCAGAACCTTTTAAGTTTCCTGAAGCAATTTTTTTAATAAATGTCGGGATATCAATATCTGTGGGACATGCTTTGATGCAGGGAGCGTCATAACAATACAAACATCGGTTAGCCTCTTCCATAGCTTCTCCACTGTTTAAGCCTGAATGAACTTCCTCGAAATTCTCTTTTAAATTTTCTAAAGAAATTCCTTTACTTTTTAACTGAGTCAATGCGATGAACCTCCTTATATAGATAACTTCAAATCTATTCAGGGTAAAAGTGATCGATCAATCCACTGTTTAATAAAAAAGGTTCTACATAGAGAAAATGTGTGTATTTTCCGTTACTCTATGTAAAACCTTCACTTCGTTTCTTCTTCTATTAAGGAAGAAGTTGCCCCATTTTTTCATAGGTTTCAGGTCTTCGATCGCGATAAAATTGCCACGTATCACGAACTTCCCTAATAAACTTCTTATCCATTTCACCAACAATCACTTCATCTTGATCACGACTCGCTGTAGCAACAAAATTACCACGCGGATCCACTAAATAAGACTGACCATAAAATTCACCCATATTCCACGGACTCTCATAACCTACACGGTTTATCGCACCTAAATAGTATCCATTAGCCACGGCATGTGCCGGTTGTTCCAGCTTCCAAAGATATTCTGAAAGACCTGCAACGGTTGCCGAAGGATTAAAAACAACTTCCGCTCCATTTAATCCTAGAACTCTAGCACCCTCAGGGAAGTGGCGATCATAACAAATATAAACACCCACTTTTGCATAAGCCGTATCAAATACAGGATAACCACAGTTACCAGGCTTGAAGTAGAACTTCTCCCAGAAACCATACCCTTGATCTCCCACTCCTACCTGAGGGATGTGATGCTTCCTATATTTCCCTAGATAGGATCCATCTGCATCAATCACTGCTGCTGTATTATAATAAGTAGCAATTCCTTCTCTTTCATAGATTGGCAACACAATCACGACTTCCAATTCCTTAGCAAGTTCTTGGAATTGAATCGTAGTTGGGCCATTAGGAATTTCTTCTGCCGCATCGTACCATTTTGCATTTTGCTCGGAGCAAAAATATGGACCATAGAATATTTCCTGAAGACAAATGATTTGAGCACCTTTTGCTGCTGCATCTCTTACAAGTTTAATATGTTTCCGAATGGACTCCTGCTTGTGAACTTCAACCGGCTCATTACCATCAACATCATGAGAAGCTTGAATTAACCCAATTTGCACTTTATCTGACACATAAATTCCTCCTTTATGTAAAAGATTTTATAATCATTTCCATTTTGTTTTTATAATAGATCTTAAGTTTCACTGGTAATCTTTCACCGTACTAATCATTTCACCTCTTCCCTTTTTGCAATTTTCTTTATTTACTGAATATTTTGTAACTTAATATATACTTTACACTAATTTTAAATATTTTCCACTATACACATCGTTAAATGTTTATATGAAACTATTTTCCGTTTTGTAAAAACCTTTTGGAATAAAACTTCATTGAATAGGTAGAGATGTTCGTTAAAAGTTGAATGGTCTGTAGAGGTTATTAGAAATGAATAATTGTGGATGATATCAGGTATTTAAGCACAATAGTAAAATAAGAAGCGGAAACCTCACGAGAGATTTCCGCTTTTAAATTGCGTCCTACCACCTCATGTTAAATAAACTTAATGTACAACTTATAACATAATGAAGTTAGGGATCGCGTTTATTAAAACCAACGTTGGGTGAGCATTTTTTTCTTCGTGTAGAAGTTCACGCCATCTTTGCCATTAGCATGAAGGTCTCCGTAAAATGATTTTTTTGCTCCAGAGAACGGAAAGAATGCCATAGGTGCAGGAACATTGACATTAACACCAAGCATACCAGCATCCATTTCCTCCCTAAACTGCCTAACCGCCTGACCACTTGATGTATAGATGACTGCCCCGTTTGCGAACTCCGATTTATTAGCTACTTGGATTGCTTCATCCAAAGAATTTGCACGAACAATACTAAGTACAGGAGCAAAAATTTCGTCTTTCCAAATCTTCATATCTTCCGTAACATAATCAAAGATCGTAGCACCTAAAAAGTACCCGGATTCATTTTCCCGTAATTCGACTCTGCCATCTCTAACCAATTTGGCGTTATCTTTTTCGCCATCTTCAATGTAACCAAGTACACGCTCTCTATGAGACTCGCGAATTAAAGGTCCTAAGCTCGTCTTCTCAGCTAATCCATTACCCACATTCAACTCATCAGCTGCCTCTTTAATTTTCGCTACTAGTTCATCAGCAATATCACCAACAGCGACAACTACGGAACATGCCATACACCGTTCACCAGCACTACCGAATGCAGCATTGATAATGCCTTCTACTGATTTATCTAAATTGCTATCTGGCATAACAATCGAGTGATTCTTCGCACCGGCTAATGCTTGCACTCTCTTTCCATAATTGGCTGCCGTTTTATAAACATATTCTGCTACTGGCTGGGAGCCTACGAAGGAGATCGCCTCTACATCATCATGTTCTAGCAAACCGTTGACGACATCATGTGCCCCGTTCACAAGATTTAAAACTCCTTTTGGCAAGCCTGATTCGTGCATTAATTCAACCAAATATTTAGCAAGAATTGGTGTCCGTTCAGACGGCTTCAACACAAACGTATTACCACACACGATAGCAAGAGGGAACATCCATAATGGCACCATCATTGGAAAATTAAATGGAGTAATTCCACCAACGACACCTACAGGATAACGGTACATTCCCGAATCAATCCCATCTGCAATATCTGGTAGGACTTCCCCCATCATTAGGGATGGAGCACCTGCGGCAAACTCCACACACTCAATTCCCCGTTGCACTTCCCCCATCGCGTCTTTTTTTGTTTTACCATTTTCTTGTGTCAAAATGGTTGCCAATTCTTCGTGGTTTTCTTGCAATAGCTGCTGATATTTAAACATAATTCTCGCTCGTTTAGTGACAGGTGTTTTACTCCAACTCTTAAAAGCTTCCTTTGCTGAACTTACAGCTCTATCTACATCTTCTTTTGATGAAATCGGGACTCTTGCGATGATTTCTCCTGTTGCAGGATTTGGCACTTCCTCCATTTGATTTCCTTCAGAAGAAACCCATTCTCCATTAATAAAATTCTGAATGATTACTTGATTAGACTTCGAGAAAGTTGTTGTCTCCATCTTTTCACCTCTATTAATAGATTATTTTCCGTTTTTCTGTACAAATTCATTATAAATTCAGAATATTTTAACATCAATGGACGAAGTGTAAAATTATCACAGCTATAAATTTACAGTATGACATTCACGTCTTCTTTCTATATGAAAAACAGTTGATTGAATGCTGATTTGATTGGGCAACATAACATGTAGCTTAACTTTTACATAGGAGGATTTAACATGACTAATAACAAGAAAAAAATACAACCGAAACAACATCAAGAAAGGCAACCTGGCTTTGAAAATGAAATGAACCCACTACCGGAATACGTTGATAATAATTACACAGGCAGTGGCAAGCTTGATGGAAAAGTCGCGGTGATTACAGGGGGAGATAGCGGTATAGGCAGAGCTGTCAGCTTATATTTTGCTAAGGAAGGCGCAGATGTAGCGATTATTTATTTAGATGAACATGAAGATGCTAAAACAACAAAAGAATTTATCGAAAAAGAAGGACGCACTTGCAAATTGATTAGCGGAGATGTCGGCAATGGTGGGTTTTGTGAGGATGCAGTAAAGCAAGTAGTAGATGATTTTGGCAGGATTGACATATTAGTTAACAATGCCGCAGTTCAGTACCCTCAACAAGACTTTATGAACATTACTAACGAACAAATGGAACAAACATTCCGTGTTAACTTTTTTTCATACTTTTATATGGCAAAAGCCGTCCTTCCCCACTTAAAAAACGGAAGTTCTATTATTAACACATCGTCTATCACTGCTTATGCAGGAAACGAACAACTGATAGACTATACATCAACCAAAGGGGCCATTACATCCTTTACACGAGCCCTTTCTAAATCTTTAGTCGGCAAGGGAATTCGGGTGAATGGCGTTGCACCTGGACCGATATGGACACCACTTATTCCAGCAAGTTTTGATGCACAAAAAGTTGCAGAATTTGGATCAGATAACCCAATGGGACGACCAGGCCAGCCTAAAGAAGTGGCTCCCGCCTATGTCTATTTAGCAAGTACCGATTCAAGCTATGTTTCAGGTCAAATGCTTCATGTTAACGGTGGCGTCATTATCAACGGATAACAAAAAGAGAAGCCGCTAACATTTTAAGTAGTTCCGATACCGTGTGAGAACATCTAAAATAACGGGTGAAACAACATACTAAAACACTATGTTTAGCACCATAAAATAACAGTACAAACAAAAACGCTTGGATTTTTATACCCAAGCGTTCTTTTTTATATTTTATTGTTACACTAAATCCCCGGTTCCGTTGCTTTTTGTCGGAGAATGGGGGATGGGAAACCACTCGCTTTCCGCGGGGAAGACGGCAAGCCTCCTCGAGCTAAAGCTCTGCGGGGTCTCGCCAGTCTATCCTTTCCCGCAGGAGTCTCATGGTTTCCCATCCCCCATGACTATGAAGAGTGGAACGGAACCTTTTTTATGAAAATCTGGGGTACTGTGTGAATATTGCCATTGATATGATCTACTTGTGCCATGAAATTGATCCACATCTGCCATTAATAGATCCTGTACTATTGATCTGTACTATAAATTCAGAAACGGTTTTCACAAGGAGAGATGATGATGGTAGGCGTACATACCGGGTAAGCCCCTACTCTTCATATAAACACGCTATCACACCCGATTTTCAACTTATCTAATGGCTCAATCTGTGATGGCCATATTCCCTAGTCTGTATCAGGCTTCAATTGGCGTTATATCAGATATCTCATTCTTTAACAGGGACGGTAGAACGGCACGATTCGACAGAAACATACGGCAAGGGGCGGTGGGGAAGGGGGAGAGACTCCTGTGGAATACGCGGGTTAGATGAGACCCCGGAAGGCGCCAGCCTGAGGAGGCTCAGCGCACGCCCACGGAAAGCGACTCCTTCCCCACCGCCCCTTTCTCCACACAATCATCTCGACGTTGAGTCTTCAACAATACTTCTCTGTTAGCATTTGAGAGTAAATAGAATCTAACTGAGGGAGTTTAAGAATAATCCTTCACAGACTCCACAATTATTTTACCATAAAGTTACAATTTCCTATTTGGGTTGCGATTTTTGTATGATAATTCAAGTGTTATTGGATAATAACACTTGAATTATCAGGGAAAAATAAGAGACCAAATCATTTGCGATTTGGTCTTCTAATTAGTATGCTATTTCGTATGTTTCTCCACCGAATCGGAACGACTCACTAACATTTAGCATCTTCTCTTTTTCTAATATTAAAATTTCCTCTTGCAGTTAACCACCTTGCTTCTATTGATTTTCCTTCTAAAGCATGCTTTGACATTCAGAAATACATGCCTCTAAATCTTGCTGCGCATGTTGCATTTTGTCTCTAGATTGTCCATTATCCATGTGGTTCATAGCCAGTTTCAAGTGACTTATGGCACTTTCACACTCACTAATACATTCTTGGATTTGATTTTTGTCCATAATTCATCCTCCTTTCCTACATTAAGATAAACTTTCCTAAATTAGTCTGATTTATGTATCTCTAGGAGAAAAAAGACGACCAACTTGTGGTTACAGTTGGTCGTCTCTAACTTGTTGATTATCTTGACCTTAACACTCTTTTCATGCACCACTTATATGACTAGGCTAATCAGTTAGTTAAGATTGAAATACATTACAAATCATTAAATTCATTTTTAATTTCCTGCAATAACTCTGGTTTTTGTAATAAATCCAAGCCTGTTAAAGCTAGGGCCTTTGCTCCTTTTAATAGAGCTTCGTCCCCTTTTTCTGAACGAGCTGCGTCCCTAAATTCATGGGTATGTGGTATAAGATCCTCATTTCCTATTTTTATATAAGGGTGAATAGTTGGAACTACTTGACTAATATTACCTGCATCTGTAGAACCTAACCCTTTCTTTAATAAATTGTAATCTTCCCCAAGGCCTTCAATTTTTTCTTTGAATATATCATCGAACCTTGTTGTTACTTTGAAATTGTCTACTCCATTTTGTATTCGAGTCATCTTATGAGTTGCTCCTGTCGCCGCAGCCGCTCCCTCCGCTACTTTCTCTACTTTAGATGTTAATTGATCACAAGTTTCTCGAGTTGCTGCTCTTAAGAAAAAACGTGCTCTTGCATAATCCGGCACAATATTAGGTGCTTGACCTCCATCTAAAATGACACCATGCATGCGTACGTCTTCTATGACATGCTGACGTAGTGCATTAATGCCGTTAAATAACTGGATAACAGCATCTAGTGCGTTAATTCCGTCTTCTGGATTGCTTGCAGCATGTGCTGATTGTCCAAAGAATTCGAAATCTACTGGATCGACCGCTAGGGTTGGAGCTGACCCAGATGTTCTTCCCAAGGGATGAACCATCATACATGCATCTAAGTCTTGAACGAGCCCGTGTCGTACAAAAGTCCCTTTTGCACTGCCATTAGGCCCTCCTTCCTCAGCTGGTGTTCCGAGCACGACGACCTCGCCTCCAGTTTCTTCAATCACTTCCCCTAAAGCAATGGCAGCTGCAATATGTTGTACCGATAATATTATGACCACATGCATGGCCTAATCCCGGAAGTGCATCATATTCTGCTAAACACCCTATTTTAGCGCCCGGCTTAGATGAGTTTTTTCTAGCAAAAAAGGCAGTTTCATGTTCCGGAATTTGTCTATCAATCTTGAATCCTGCATTTTCAAGCAGTGCTGTTAAAAGACCCGACGCGAAAAATTCTTCATTACCTACTTCTGGATGAGCATGGATCTTATGGCTTGTCTCTAAATAAGTTTCTTTGTCACCTTCGATAGACTCGAGTATTTGCTCTTGTAAATCTTGTTGTTCTGTTGTCAAAGTCATTACTAATGCTCCCTTACCAACCGATTTTCTCTAATGAAACAAATGTTGGAATTAGAGAATCATTAAATTCTTCACGGATATGCTCGGCTACATCTTCTTTTTGATAGAGGTCAACAATCTTTTGATACACTTCTTTGTCTACTTCACCTGACTGAGCAGCAATAATATTGATATAAGGCTGGGCCGTATCATCTTCAATGGAAATAGCATCTTCTACAGGTACAAATCCCGCTTCAACCGCCACCCCATTGTTAATGATAGAAGCTGCTACATCAGGAAGTACACGAGGAGTTTGAGCAGCTACAATTGGTTCAAACTTTAAGTTCTTAGGATTTTCATCGATTTTGTCTAACGAACCATATCCGTCAAAATCTTCAGGTAGTCCGATTAATCCTGCATTCTCTAATAGAAGCAATGCACGCCCCATGTTGGTAGCCTCTTTTGGGAGAGCAATAGAACTTCCATCTGGAATATTATTAACGTCCTCATATTTTTCTGAGTAGATCCCCATAGGAGCTATAATTGTTGTAGCGATAGGCTCAAGGTCTAGATCGTGCTCTTCAATAAAGGAGTCAAAATATGAAACTGTTTGAAAGGCATTTAAGTCAATATCACCGTCAGCAAGTGCCATATTAGGGCGTACGTAGTCAGCAAATTCAACGAGTTCAATTTCAATTCCTTCCTCTGCTGCTTTTTCTTTCACCTTTTCCCAAATCGGGACGCCCGATCCGTTTAAACCAACTTTTACAACTTCGTCAGTACCTGAGGCTCCACTTTCTTGATTGCATGCAGCCAGTATCGTTCCAATTCCTATAATCATTCCTAGTATTGCGATTAACTTTTTCATAATAAAATCCCCCTGTTTATTGTCTTCGTATTTTTCTTGATAATAAATTTCCGAGTGTTTGAAGTCCTTGTACAATGATTACAAGTAAAATGACAGTAATGATCATAATATCTGTTTCAAAACGCTGGTAACCATAGGATATGGCTAAATCACCTAGGCCCCCACCTCCAACAAAGCCTGCCATCGCTGATGCACCGACTAATCCAATCGTTGCAATAGTTAAATTTAACACGATTGAACTTAAAGCTTCTGGCAAGTACACGCGTATAATAATTTGCCACGGAGAAGCTCCCATAGCCTCTGCCGCTTCAACAACACCTGACTTTACTTCCAACAAACTACTCTCTACTAGCCTTGCAATATAAGGACCTGAAAATAATACTAACGGCACTACTGCAGCTGCTGTCCCTATGGATGACCCAACTATAAATCTGGTTAGTGGCAAAATAGCTACTAGTAATATAATGAAGGGAATTGAACGGAAAAAATTTATAATTGTGCTTATCCCTTTAAAAACCACATTATTCTGAACGAGTCCACCTTTTCGCGTAACGACTAGTAGAATTCCGAGTGGAACCCCTATTAATGTCGCAGCGAATAAAGAAATACCTACCATAATTAATGTTTCATTAGTTGCTTGTAAGATTCGCGGCCAAAATTCTGCTAGATCAACCTGCATCTGCTTCCACCTCCTGTACGGTTACTGAACGTTGAATATATTCTAGTGCTCTGAAGATCTCTTTCTCTTCCCCTTGCAATTCAACAACTAGCTGTCCAAATGGAATTCCTTGAAGTTCAGTAATTTGCCCAAATAGAACATTCACTTCTACTTGATACCTTTTAGAAACTTGGGAAAAGATTGGCTGACTAGCCTTTTCTTTTACAAAAGTGAGGCGGTAAATATGTCGTCCGCCTCCACGTTCTTCTATTCCTGAAAGTATAGAAGGAGGAAGTTCATTTTCCATGACTGACCTAACAAAGTTTTTAGTTGTCGAGTGTTGTGGGTTAGAGAACAAGTCAAAAATAGATCCTTGTTCGATGACACAACCACTTTCCATGACAGCAATCCGATCACAAACTTCTCGAACTGCATTCATTTCATGAGTAATCATTAATATCGTAAGGTTATATTCATCACGAACTCTTTTTAGCAGTTCGAGGATTGACTTCGTTGTTTCTGGATCAAGTGCCGATGTTGCTTCATCACATAGTAATATATCTGGTGAAGTAGCCAATGCACGAGCAATGCCCACTCTTTGTTTCTGGCCACCTGATAACTCATCAGGATACTGGTGTGCTTTATCGGAAAGCCCTACAAATTCTAAAATCTCATCAACTCTTGCTTGTACCTTTTTCTTTGGAGTTCCTGAAATAATCAGAGGAAAAGCAACATTATGTAGAACTGTTTTTGACTCTAATAGATTGAAATGTTGGAAGATCATCCCAATGCGTTTGCGGACTTTTCTAAGTTCTGGCTTTGATAATTGTGACAGATCCTCGCCGTCGACTAATATACTCCCTTCTGAAGGCCTTTCTAAAAGGTTTACCAGTCGAACGAGTGTACTTTTCCCAGCTCCGCTAAACCCAATCACCCCAAAAATTTCGCCTTTGTTAATGGTTAGATTTACACGATCAACTGCTCGTAAATCACTCCCATTATGTTGATATATTTTCGAAACTTCATCGAACTGAATCATCTTAATCCCCCTTGTCTACACAAAAAAGCCCCTCTTCTTGAAAAATAAGAAGAGGGGCTTTCGAATCTAAATAGAAAACCAACTCTCCTCATCTTTCAAGTGCACATGCACCTGCTGGAGTTGGCACAGTTTCTAATGAACATATTCATTAGTCCCGCTGCCGAGGTTTCAAAGGGCCAGTCCCTCCACCTCTCTAGATAAGAAGATAAGCTTATTCGTTTTTTTTGATGTGATTAATCATAATATAGATATTCACTTCATGTCAATTTATTTTTTAAAAATTCACATTAGAACCAGGACATACCAACAAATCAAATAAACATTATATATATCAGCACATTTTTCCCGAAAGCTAGGGGGTTGTCTTAACACCTTTATCAAGATTACATAAGATATAGTGTAACACCACTTTAATAAGGAAGGAGTTTGAGTTCATATGGGATGCAATCGAAACAACAACGTGGCCAGGATTTCTAACAATAGACGGAACCGTAATAGCGTCGCTGGGGTTTCTAATAACAGACGGAACCGTAACAACGTAGCTGGGGTCTCTAATAACAAAGGAAACAGTAACAGCATAGCGGGCATTTCTAATAACAGTGGGAACTGCAACAGCGTTGCTGGTACTTCTAATAACAGACGGAATCGCAACAACGTAGCTGGTATTTCCGATAATAACTTTAAAGTTCCAGTAAGATCTTATATTGATGGCGAAGATTTTTGCCGTGCTGTAAACCGCTGTTTAAGAGATGATAGAGTTGCTGGTGCAGAGAATACTAGACGTCGAAATCTGTTTGATGGATGGGATTCTTGGTTTTAAGTCTAAGTCATAAGGTAAGATTCTACAGATACAGTAGTTTTTAAAAAAGGTATGGTTTTCAGAGACGTGTATTCAGGGTCCACGATTATCTAAAAAATTGTGAAATCTAGCGCGTCTTTTTTTACGTCCTCTACATAGGTTACGTAAGTTACGTAATAAAGATTAAAATTCTGAATGTCTCTCCTAAAACTAAAGCTATGTTAAACGACCGAATTTGAAATATCATCAAGCATCGAAATGTGAATCTCTTAAACCACACTCTATGTAGAGTGTGGTTTAAGAGTGTTGTACTAAGACCTTGTTGGTTTTCTGTGGTTATCCCAATAAAATATTACCGGTGTGCCTTAATTATAACGGACGTCCATAATAGGAAAATACGGGTAACTAATAGCTGTAAAATAAGATGAAGAAATTACGATCATTAGATAGAACAGAAAAATCACATCAAACTTCGAAAAACCCAACCGATAGAAGTAAGTACGATTTACAGTATTAGAAAAACGCTTCGCTTCCATTGCCACTGCAATCCGATAAGCTCTTCTAATACTTTGGGAAAGAAGGGGGATGGAATAGGATTTAAGTTTTTTATAAAAACCTCTCACTCCCTTCTCACTTTGAACACCGCGAACTTTTAATGCATAATGCAAAGTTTGCGCCTCTTCTAACATTAAAGGGATCAACCTTATCGCAGCCATAAAGCTATAGGCGTATTTCGGTTTCAGCTTTAACTGTTGCATTAATGAATAGAATAAAAACACAGGTCTAGTTGTTAAAGCAAAAATAACACCTAGAGTTGCAAAAATAATCCCACGAAACCCTAAATGCAAGCCTCGAAAAAAACTTTCTTCCGTAATATGAACCAGTCCCCATTTAACCCAAGTAATTTCCCCTTTTCCAAAGAATATCATTGATGTAGATGATGTAAGGAATATCAGGATAAATGGTGCTGAAATAATTAATAAACGCTTCCACGGATGGCCTGTACAGAACACATACAGAATCAGAGTTCCTATTAAATAATTAATCAGGAAGTTTATATTGTGTATCGTTAAAAGGTGAATAAATAACAGAACAATGATGATTAGTTTCAAGCTAGGATTAATTTTATGAAGCCATGTTTCATTGTAAGAAAAGTCAATTTGCATATGTTGTCTCCCCTGTTAACTAAAAGCTGGCTGTATTTGATGTTCAGTATAATCAGATGATGAAGATTCCTTTGTGAGTTCTCCATTGTTTATTTTCCAGACTGTTGTTGCAAAGTGTTTAACTATATTTAAGTCATGCGTAACCATAATTATCGTTGTTCCTTCTGCTCTCAACTGTTCAAGTTGTTCGAGAATGGCAAAAGTATTTTTTGCATCTTGTCCAAAGGTAGGTTCATCCAAAAGTAAAACCGACTGTTCCTTAACTATAGAAGCAGCAACACTGAGTCTCCGCTTCTGTCCGATTGATAATTGATAGGGATGATTTTGCTGGTGATCTTCTAGATGATAAACACGGAGTAGTTCATTTACTCGTTTTGAAATTTCTTCTTCTCCCCATTTTTCTAATTGAAGGGAGAAGGCTACTTCCTCATATACTGAGTTGGTAATAAATTGGAATTCTGGATTTTGAAAAACAAAGGTTACATAGTCAGCGATATTTTTAATCTTCTTATGACTTTGCTCAAGTACGTAATAAGTGCCTTTAGTTTTAATCAAATTCATCAAAGCAAGTAACAGTGTGCTTTTTCCTGCTCCATTCTCACCAAGTACAGTTATCCATTCTCCAGGGTGAGCATCTGCTTGTTTTACATTGATTGTTTTTTCTTTTCCTCTATATCCCGAAAAGTGTGACAGGTGAATAGATGACTTTTCTTCGTTAATTTCTATTTTTGGAATATCTCTACGTTTACCTTCAACGTAATCTTCCCAAACATTTGGATACCAAATTCCTTGATCTATTAAAACCTGTTTATATTGATCAAAAACCTCCTGTTTCGATCCATCGGCAATTATTTCTCCGTTCTCCCCGAGAAGAATGACACGGTCAATAAAATCTACAATTTGCTCGATTTTATGTTCGACTATCACTACTGTTTTATCCTCGCCAACATCTTTTATAGTGTCCCAAACACGCTTGGTCCCTTCTGGATCTAACATTGCTGTTGGCTCATCTAAAAATAATACCTCTGGTTCTAGAGCTAGAACGGAGGCGATAGCTAACCGTTGCTTCATACCACCTGATAACATTTGTATTTTCGTATGGATCTCATCAATGTCTAATCCAACTTGTTGTAAATAATACTCAATATACTTTTCCATTTTTTCTCGTGGAATTTGAAGGTTTTCCAGGACAAATGCGATTTCTTCGTCTACATAGGGCATGCAAAATTGGGAGTCTGGATCCTGAAATAAAAACCCCCAGGAATCTGGGATGACCAATTCTTCCGCCTTCATGGGTACATCTACAGTATTAGGAATTAATCCCGTCAAGACTTGTAAAAGAGTAGACTTTCCTGAACCTGACGGGCCCAGTATTAATACCTTTTCTCCCTTATTCAGAGAAATGGAGAAATCCTTGAATAACAAGGATTCAACTCCCGGAAACTTCAACCGCATGTTTGTCATACTAGCGATACTTGTCATGATTCTCCACTCCTATACTAGCCTAAAGCCTTGTAATCTTCCTTAGAAGCAGGGCGCACAAGATTCGTTACTCCTGTTTTTTCTAAAGCCTGAACGATGAGATAAGCGAAGATACCTGAAATAAGAATAGCTCCAATCATTCTGGCTCCAAACATGATAAGCAAGTTCCAAAGTGCCAAGTCTCCGATGTACCCGTAATAGTAGTCAATGCCAATTGAAGCAAATGCAGAAGCAACACCTGCTAAAGATGCAACGAACATATCAAATCTCTTATATCGGAAAGCTGCGAAGATTAGTTCAGCCGCAAGACCTTGTCCTATTCCAAATATCAGTGTAGCTACGCCCCATTCACCACCAAAAATAAATTCACCTTGTGCAGCAGCAACTTCTGCCAATAAAGCAACACCAGGTTTTCGTATAATTAAATAAGCAACGATTGCAGCAATAAACCACATTCCATAAATTAATTGCTCTAATTGAAGTCCGAATGTTGAAACCACACCATACAACGGTCCCCACAGTTTATAGATCATACCAAATATTAACGCAATGATGATTGTTACTAAAATATCCGTTAGTTTTAAGCCTTTTCCCATTCTTCTTCATCTCCCATTCTATGTTTTTTATTAATTAGTAGAGCCATCGATTTTGCAACAATTCCTAAAGGAAATCATACAAAAAACCACTTCCCTTACCATAGTAAGAAAAGTGGTTGCATTGGAAATTTAAATATTAATCCTATTTATTTCGCAACTCCACTTCCCTACGCTGGTATGATCCAGATCAGGTTCTAAGGGTCTTAAAGTCTTACTTTAATCTCAACCTTTTGTCAGTAGTTGAATAGCATAGAATTCTAACTTTCTAGTGCTAATCCAACTAAAGAAGGTACCCCTAGTGGAAGAACTTCACTATTTAATTTTTTCAATATTCATACTATCATCATAATCAAGATTGTCAATTACCCAATTAAAATTAACTGAATGGTTATGCTAACAACTATAGCATTTTATGTGCAACCCTCACACTCATAATAATTATCTTCTATATTCAAAATTTTTATCATTTCACCAATTTTAATATCATCTTCTTCGGTGAATTCCATATCAGCCACTCGCTCCACAATTTTATCTTTTGCTTGTTCTTCATTCAATTCGGTTATACTAAATTCACTCTTAGTTCCTGTAGAGATTACTTCATATTCAAATAAAAAACGCTTCATTTTACTATCCTACTTTCAATAATTTGAGTATCATTCGATCATGCTATTTTCCGATATAGACTTGTCACTTATCAAGGTGATCTAGACAATAAAAAAAATCTCTCTTTCTAAAGAGAGATCGTCATGACAGCATGTAAATTCAGACTGATATCACAGTCTTAACTATTACAATCATAACACCTCCCTATTCCTCGTAGGTTTAGTGTATTACCAACAGGCAGGTCTCCTGACTCATGATCTTCACGTACCCACGCCTTCCCATAACCTTTCTTTTAAAAAGAAATAGTGACATTCTTGTGGGTAGTTCACATTTACAGTGGCGGGACCGTGTCGGATTTTAACCGAACTTCCCTTTTAAGTTGAATAAGCCTTTTCGCCTAGACAACACCTTTAATAATAAATGTATTAAATTTTCCATCATGGAGAATAACCAGATTGTCAGGTATGATAGCACCAGTTTCTCTGTTTCTCCGATAGTTTGGTGTTTTTTATAAAATTCTTTTTTCTATGAGAAAGACTCTAGCAATTTAACTATTTATTGTCAACCTTCCAAACATTCAGCAGAAGGGTAAAATGAACTTTTATATGGAATTAGGCCTTTCTTTCAGAATAATTAACGCTTTACCCAGTTGCACCATTAAAGCTACGTATCTATAATAAATATAGTACCTTAGTAAAGGAGGAACTTGATTGCCTATAAACATTCCGAAGAACTTACCTGCAGGTGAGATTCTAGCCAACGAAAATATTTTCATTATGGACGAGCAACGAGCGAGTACCCAGGATATCCGTCCTTTAAATATATTGGTTTTGAATTTAATGCCCGAAAAAGAACGGACAGAAACCCAGCTGCTACGACTGCTCAGTAACTCTCCCTTACAAGTAAATGTAGAATTACTACATACAGCCAGCTATGCGTCCAAAAATGTGAGTCAATCACACTTACAACAGTTTTATAAAAGCTTCAATCAAATCAAAAACAACCGCTACGATGGAATGATCATTACGGGAGCACCTGTAGAACAGTTAAAATTTGAAGAAGTCTATTATTGGAAAGAACTCACGGAAATCATGGAATGGACGAAAACTCATGTGACCTCTGTGATGCATATTTGTTGGGGAGCCCAAGCAGCCCTCTACTACCATTATGGCATCGATAAATTTAAGTTATCTGAAAAACGGACAGGCGTTTTCCAGCATCAGTTAGTCAATTCAGATGTGCAGCTTGTCAGAGGATGTGATGATGAATTCTTAGCACCCCATTCCCGTTTCACGGATGTCTCAGAGGAAGAAATTCTCGCACATGATGACTTGATACTTGTGTCTACCTCCAAGGATTCTGGACCGTTCACCATTTTATCCAAAGACAAGAAACATGTGATGGTGACCGGCCACTTGGAATATGATGCAACGACGCTAGGCATTGAATACCACAGAGACATGGACAACGGCCTACAACCAGAGATGCCGATCGACTATTTCCCAGACAATGATCCTAACGAAAAACCTTTGAACCGTTGGCGCTCACACGCTTATCTGGTATTCTCTAATTGGCTCAATTACTATGTATACCAGGAAACACCTTTTTCATGGAAGTAAAAGACAGACTTACTTATCGGTGTTCTGAACCACGCGAGCTTCATTCAAGTTCAATAGTTTTATAGTACAACGAGCTAAAAAGGCTTTTCCCAGATTCACTTTAACGGGGAAAAGCCTTTTTTCATAAAAACTCACCTTTTTTCAATTGGCCACTTTCACAGAGGACAAAGTAGTCTGACGAACCGCTTTACCGGAAACAGCCAACACAAGACCTAAGCCCATTGCCATCAATATACCGTCAAGTAATAAAGGAACTCCCCAATTGCCCGTGTAATCCCTGATAACTCCTGAGACAACGGGTGAAAGAACGGCTCCAATTTCTGCAATTAAATTTAGCATGCCGAACATCGACCCCCTACTCTTTTCTGGAGTTAGATCAGATGCCAATGCATGAGCAACAGGCTGCAAGGCAAAGAAAAATAATCCTGATACAAACAGAATGATCGACATGATAATTGGACTGGTGTGGCCGGTCATTACGTAAGCGGCAAAAATAAAGATAAGTACAGTCAGAATCGCCGTTAACACAACTAGAACATTCCTTCGGCCATTCGGACGGTGTGCCACTAAATCAGAAATCTTCCCTCCGAGCGGAAAACCGATGATGCCTGCCACCCCATTAAAGGATGCAACCAATGCAGCTGCCAACAGTGCCCCTCCTCCAAACTCTTGGACGATCGAGACAGACCAGAACCCATAAAACCAAAGATGCCACATAACTGGGATAAAAAATAAATAGAGTAAGAACAAATTTTTATTGACTAGCAAGGGTTTGATTTCGGACTTCTTCGTTTTGTATAAATAAAAAATTAAAAGCGGGCAAAGAGCCACTAGAATAAAGGCAATTGCAATAGAAGATAAATTCAATTTAACAGAAACGAAATAGATCCCCATCACAATCAGCAAAAACACAGCCGAGTAGCTCGACATATAGAGGAGCGTTTTTCCAAAATCAGCTTTTATCCCTGGTGAGTCGACAGATTCGTGCGGAGTGGTCTTCGGCTTTAGAAAAACGAAGAGGATAATTCCGATTACCAAAGTGAGCGCACCTGTTACAAAGAAGGGAAAACGCCAAGCACTTTCACCCATAAAAGATTCGGCAACTGTCAACAGATAAGGAATTCCGAGTAAACCTGCCGTCGGTCCAACTGAAACTCCCGTAAGAACGATGCCCATGCCCAATCCAACTTTTTCAGGCGGGGAATGAAAGGCGATGTAGGAACGGTCATTCGAATAAAAAACACCTTCTCCAAGCCCTAATAAAATTCTTAACGCAATAAAGGCAATAAGACCGCCGAGCCAAGTAGGAGGAATCCTAAAATGGTTAAAACTGTAAAAACCAACTTACCTTCACTTGTTCTGCCCCCTATTAAGATTTATTACTATAAGTTTAGATGATCTAAATTTTCCTGTCAGTAAACATGTGAGTTTATCTTACATCAAAATTACATTTGTGAAAATGTAATATTCGCCAATCTGTTGGATTCTTGTGCCCTCCAAACTTTAATGGGATGATAAGAAACTCATTCGTATGATGAACCAATTAGCAGATATTCCTTAACAAAAAGGTGACACGGCTTCCTCTTATCAGGAAACCGTGCCACATAGACACCTTCTTAAAGAAGGCTCATTCCACAGCATATAATAATAAATCACTTTCTAATCACGGCTTTCTTATTCAACGCGCCTTTCTACATCCGGATCTAGTTCTTTTTCATTCATATTAGAAGACGTGTCTGGTTCATTCATATACTTTGCATCACGAGGGTCGGTAGGTGGCCCTTCCTCTAATCTGTTATCTTCATCCTTATAGCGAGTTGGATCATAGTTAACATCTTCAGGTTGTTCATTCATCTCATTGTTATCTGCGTTACATGCAGATAACAAACTAGTTGAGAAAGCGACAGACATAAGTAAGATGATTAATTTCTTTTTCATTACTTAACCTCCATATAGATTTAGATCGAAACATTTTTAATATATACATTTTATATTTTTTTACTCTTTTTTTAGGAATTTAGCCTTTTGATCTCCCTGCCACAATTAAAATAAACGAACGACAAATTGCGATCGTCTCTGTTATTTTTATGTTTTTTTAAAGCAAAAGCGCAGTCTCCCCTTTTAGGAAACTGCGCCAATAGTTGGTTAACATTATTTCTTTAATAAAGTTCTAACCACTCAGCAACTATTCTAATACCAAGCCTATAACCTAATTCTTATCCATAACAATTTATACATCTGATTTTTTTAAAAGTTTTAAACATCTATGGTGTTGTCCATATTGTTCATCATAATCGTTTCCGTTACTTCAATCATTAAATGTTCAGGTTTGATTCCCGTATTATGAATCGTTATCGCCCTTAGAGGATGAATTACCCAGAAAAATTATACTACTAATAATAAAATTCGACATTTTTCAACTTTACCTTCCACTAGTCTGAAAATATGATATCATGCATCTTATAACAACTTAATCATCTTGTAAGTGCCCTATGAATTTATCTATCTCGTATTTTTCGACAAAACTTCACAAAAACACTAATTTCTATTCAAAAAATAAGTATATTAAAGTATAATTATTATAAATTTAACATGTAATATGTCTTAGTCCCTTTTTCCGACAAAATTTAAAGGAGTAGAGAACATGTTAACAACATTTATTTCTAACATGAAAAACATGCAGTACTCAGAACTAATTTTTAATAACATTTCAGATATGATCTTTTTAGTATCTGCAGATGAAGACGGATCATTTCGGTATATAACGGCCAATCAAAATGCGATCGATACTCTCCATTTCCCCGGTGATTTTAGAGGAAAGAAGATATTCGACCTCATGCCTTCACAATCAGCAGAAATTATTACGCAAAAGTACCAAGAAGCATTACAAAACAAAGAAACAATCACCTATCAATCTCAAATGGAGCTCCCCACATCCAACCGTGATTTACACAAACGATATTCCTCTTTGGAGTCTAAAGTCACCCCAATTTTTAATAGCAAAGGCGAATGTGAACATATTATCTCCGTAACAAGGGATGTCACCGCATGGATCGAACATGAAAACCAATTAAAACAAGTAAAGGAACAAATGGACTTAATGTTTAACAATGCGGCTGATGCTGTATTTATGTTTGATCACCATGCGAATTATACTAGTGTCAATCCGGGGTTTTCTAAGTTAT
Organism: Halobacillus seohaensis; assembly: GCF_042663045.1. Taxonomy (NCBI): domain Bacteria; kingdom Bacillati; phylum Bacillota; class Bacilli; order Caryophanales; family Bacillaceae; genus Halobacillus; species Halobacillus seohaensis. Next base: position 155,520 of record NZ_JBHSZV010000047.1, read on the forward strand.
TAGGTTGGAAGGAAGAAGAGCTAACTCATAATTCGAGCATCAGCATTCTCCCCAATACGGAAAATGACTTCCCGGAAATTCTCGCTCAGTTACGAAATGGAAACGTGATTCAAAACCACCATTCGAAACGAGTCACAAAAAAAGGGAAAACAATTGATGTGTTAGCTTCCTACTCTCCTATTATGGAAGGAAATGAATTGGTTGGTGGTGTCGCTATGTATAAGGACATTACGGAAATCAAGCGTATGGAAGATCGTCTTCGAGAAAGTGAAGAGCGTTATCGTTTAATCGCAAATCATACGAATGATTTAATTCGCGTCATTGATTTAGATGGGATCATTCAATATGCTTCTCCTTCCCATGAGCCATTGCTAGGATTACCGTCGGATTTTTATATAGGTAAATCTGTAGCGTCTTTCGTACATAAGGATGATATAGATAAAGTACAAAGATTTTGGAAACAGATAGCCGAAACAGGGGAATCTTTCGAAACGGAACATCGACTTTTCCATAAAAATGGAGACATCATATGGGGGAATACAAAAGGAACTCCTGTATTAGGTTCAGATGGCAATGTTGAACAGATTGTGGTTGTTATTAGGGATGTTTCCACACGCAAACATCGAGAAGATGAATTAAGATCCATGGCCATGCATGATCAGTTAACAGGCCTACCTAATAGACGATTACTATACCAACAACTCCATAATGAAATAGAAAATGTGAAACGGACGAACAAACAATTCACTGTGTTGACAATGGACTGTGATAACTTTAAACACATTAACGACAATTATGGTCATGATATTGGAGATGAGATTATTAAAGGTTTCGGTCAAAGAATTCATGGAAACCTAAAGGAAACCGATATGGTCTCTCGAATGGGCGGTGATGAATTCCAGGCTATTATAACAAACCTTGACGAGACGAATGATGTAATCCCGATAGCCAAAAGAATATTAAAAGTGATGGAGCAACCATTTAAAGTTGATCATCATACCCTTTCGATAACAACCAGTATCGGTATCTCTAGCTACAAAGAGGACAAAAGCCTAGAACAATTATTCAAAGAATCAGATGAGGCGCTTTATAAAGCAAAAACCATTGGTAAAAATACATTTTGTATGTATGCAGAATCACCCTATTCCACACCCAAGAAATGGTCAAAGATTAAACGCTTGTTTAACAAACTATGAATATAGCTTTTAATATTTAATTACTAATTGGGGAGGGTTCATGATTTAACAATACCTCCCTATGAATGGACAAATCTGACTGCATAGATTGCTAGGCAGACTTAATGAAACAACTAGGTGAGCCAAGGATCATCGGCAACAATTCATTAACAAGTACTAAAATAAAAGAAATAACGCAGCCTCCCCTATGTTATATGGGAACTGCGCTATTTCGATATTTCCAGATGATTCAGAGCTCCTTCTATAAATAGAAGCCGCTTATTTACTAAAAATCATACTCTGCTTCTTTTTCCTCACGAATTTTCTCATAGGTTTCCGTTAGGGTGACTGTATCTTCAACCAAACGATCAATACGATATAATACATCATCACTGGTAATTTCTTTTCGGTAGAAGTCTTCTTCAGCAATAAACACATACGACTGAACCATTTGTGCTTTCATATAAGCCAAAATAGGTTTTAATTGTTGCTCAGCAATTAAATAATGCTTTGCCGAACCTGCTGTTACAATCATACTAACAACCTTGTCACGGAAAGCATTAACAGGAAGCAGGTCAAAAATGTTCTTCAATGTAGCGGGTATCGATGCCTGAAAAATAGGTGTGCCGATAATAATGGCATCTGCCTCCATGATTGTTTGTGTTACATATCCTGTGTCGCCTTCATACTCCATATAATTTCGCCCATCACTAAATTGAACATCGTAATCAGCTAAATCTATCATTGTTAATTCCGTATCTGGGTATTTTTTCGTAAGAGCTTTAACTGTATAATTCATAGCTGTTTTTGTTTTCGACCCAACTCTTGAACCAGATAACCCGACAATCTTCATGTTTTCAACCTCCTATTTTTTTGCCGTATATTTTTTGATTGCTGGTAAAATTTCCGTACCAATTAATTCAATGTTTTTCATTAACCGTTCAAACGGCATGCCACCGAAGTCAATCTGTGCAATATAACGCTGATGACCAAACACTTCATGCTGATAAAGAATTTTTTCAATAATTTCCTGTGGACTACCTATATTCATAACATTATGTCGATCCACACCTTGTGCAAAGTGTTGTTTTGGAAAACCTTGTCCGTTTGTTTTTTTCATACCTTCATTAATGTGAGGGTACATGTCTTTTAGTGCCTGCTGGGATGTTTCCGCGGCATAGAAAAAGCCAGCTGTTGCAATTGGTAATTCTGCTGGGTCAAAGCCACTACTCTGAGCAGCCTCACGATAAGCATCAACTGTACGCTTAAATACAGAAACTGGTCCACCTAAATGCGCCATAAACATCGGAACACCAGCATTTCCCGCCCGCATCGCACTAGCAGGTGTCCCACCAACTGCACGCCAAATTGGTATGGAGCCATTTTTTGGACGCGGAAGAATCCTCGCATTTTTTAATGGTGCACGAAACTCTCCACTCCAATTGACAACTTCTTCTTCATTAATCTTCCTTAACAAATCAAATTTTTCTTCATACAGCTCTTCATAATCACGAAGATTATAGCCTAACAAATCAAACAGCCCTACTCTTGATGCTCGCCCAGCAATAATTTCCGCACGACCCTTAGATATTAAATCCAGCGTCGCAAAATCCTCATAGACACGGACAGGATCTGATGTGCTGATAATGGTGGAAGAACTTGCAATTTTTATGTTTTCCGTTGCCTGAGCGATCGCTGAGAGAACAACAGAATGCGCTTGTGTCGCAAAATATTCCTGATGACTTTCTCCTACACTAAAAAAGTCAATACCTGCCTGATCAGCCAGCTTCGCATAATCAATAAATTCATGAATCCGTTCTTCTGCGGAAACTCTTTCTCCTGTTATAGGATTCGGCAAATGGTCACCAAGAGTATAAATACCAAATTCCAACCCTTTACTTTGATCTATACGATACTTTTCCACTTATTTTTCACCTTTCTTTCCATATTATTAATAATCTAATTCTACGTTTGTGACCGCTTGAAAGAATTGACACAATTTTTGCTTATTAAAATACAACACTTTTTTCCAGTTAAGGACTGCCCTTATATTTGTAAGAGTGTGTATGATCGTCTTAACAATCATACAACCATTGTTACTCTTATCAATATCGATGCTCACAATATGATTGTGTGGAGAAAGGGGCGGTGGGGAAGGGAGTCGCCCCTTTCCGTATGTTTCTATCGAAATCGTGCCGTTCTACCGTCCCTGTTGAAGCATGAGATATCTGTTATAACGCCAATTGAAGCCTGATACAAATCAGGGGATATGGCCATCACAGATTGAGCCATTAGATAAGTTAAAAATCGGGTGTGATAGCGTGTTTATATGAAGGGTAGGAGATTACCTGTTGTGTATGCCTACCCATCCCCCATGCTCCGATGAAAAGCAACGGAACCACGATTCTTTTATTGAATAATCCGAAGCTTTAAGCGATAGGCAAGAAGGCACCTTCCAGCACAATTCTCACTCGTAATGCTTTTCACTTGAAGCACCACATCTGATGCTTCCGTTCTCCTCACGAAAGCAAGAAGGTCCGGGAAATTGCGAGACTCCTGTGGGATGAACATGATCGGTGAGATCCCGCAAGGCGTAGCCTGAGGAAGCTCACCTCATGCCCACGGAAAGCGAGTGATTTCCCGGACCTTCTAACACCATCCTCTGTAACGGAAACCACCGTATAAATCAGGACAATGATTAACAAATGTTTTGTTATTAGAGGCTGCAATTCACTATAAAATGGGGATGATAATTTCCAGTAAAGTGTGTCAGTTATTTTAGCAGAAACTGTTTCATTTTAAATGACGGTTACAACGTTCTTTACAATACAAAGTCCTGTATTTACTTCTAACTATGAAAAGTTGATTTTTTTCTTACCAACGTTATTATAGATTATAATAGTATATAATTTAAGTACACACTTAAAAGTGGCATAGTATCTTAAAGGATACTTAGGAGGGATAAAATGGACAAGACACCGAAAAATTGCCGTGTAGAAGATGCGTTAAGTATCTTAGTTGGTAAATGGAAACCGATAATTTTATTACATTTGTTACAAGAAGGTACCAAACGTTTTAGTGAGTTAAAGCGTAGTCTGCCTGGGATCACGCAGAAAATGTTAACTAAGCAATTAAGAGAACTCGAGGACGAAGACATTGTTGATCGTGTTGTGTACCCACAGGTTCCTCCCAAAGTGGAGTATGCAATAACAGAATATGGCCGAAGTTTAGAACCAATTTTAGAAGCCATGCATGAATGGGGAACCAAGCACACATTGCGCAAAAAGGAAAAACAGGATCAAAAGAGCTCATAGTTACAAAACTGCCTAAGAGGGCAGTTTTAAAAATTTTCTTCTATAATAAATTCTCGAGGTCGCTATCCTTTTCACACTAAAGGGTAGCGGTTTTTGTTTCAGAAAAGCACCTACCTTATAAAAAAATCTAGGCATATATAATTAAACGAAAGGTGATTACGGGATAAACATGTACCACTTCTGACATGTTTTTTACCAATGGTTGCCAATACGTTTACCAGTCGGTTAACGTCAAGAAGTTACGGATTTACAACCTTAAAGATTTTGAAAGATAAAAAAGCCTAATACCTCAGTACCTTTAGTGAGAAATTAGGTATTGATGTTCAATAAACGCGCCTTGATTGTTGAACATCATTGTCTATTGCATAGTATATTTGTACTACGCAACAAAGGTAATCAGTTACAACCGTATATCTTCTTCACCTAAGCTCTAAGGTTTAATAAATGATTGCCTTTTTTAACTGATTTAGAATAAACAGAAAAAACATTAGTAGAACCTTAATCTTATTGGATCTAGGATTTATCATTTTTAATAGACTTAAGCATTCTAAGCGACTTATCATTGTCGTTGGTTCTAAGTTCCAAATTCTTATCTTTTTCTTTACTGATAGAAAATATAAAAACAACAGGAGAGTCCTCTATACTATAGCTAGGAAACTTCTTTTTAGCATCTTTCATATTTTTATAATAATCAATTTCAATGACTGGATTTTTAACGCTAGCATATTTATCAAATTCCTTAATTAAATCTTCTTCTCCTTCTACAACTAAAACATAATAATGTTTTTGGATTGTATTCTGTGCACAACCGCTAAGTAAAATAAATATGTAACCGACTAATAAACTTAACATTAATATTTTTTTCAAATTAGTAAGCCTCCCTCAAGAAAAGTAATCCGATATTATCTATAAATTAGATGTTCCTTTGAAGGTCCTATTCATTCATTTCCTTTTCGTAATTTGATAAAAAATGATGAGCATACTTTGAGCGATAATATATATAGGAAATGACCAATACATTTTATAGCCCTTATCAAAATGAAACACCCCAACCTTTACTCCTATCCACTCGAAAAGCAGCGAAACACAACTCCATATCAACACATAGATCATATGCCAAAGCCCTTTGATTTTTATTTTTTCATAAAAATACAAAAAGAAATAACTGTAACCCCCATACATAACATAGCTTAAGAAATCTATTACTTGATATGCTGACGTATCATTGACATCATAAAAGTCCCATGGTTTTACACTAATTGTATGATCGTAAAACATTCCATAAACAATACCATAAATAAAATAAGCAATTCCTTCCAAGATCGTAAATATCTTTGGTGTGATCCAAATAACAATCACCGTAAGAACAAGGCTCCCAATTACAAACAACTCATTCCAATTAAAAGATTCTTCATAAATAACTGTCATACTTCTGTCCTTTCGATTCTGAAATAACCGATAATAATTTACTAATCCCTAAGCCAATTAGGATAATAATCGAATTCATGAGTAATGAACTATACATATTCCAGTTAAGAAATTCAACTACACCAAAGTACTTTTGAAAGAAAACCAGTAGTTGTATAAAACCTAAGATAGTAAGAAAAAGATATATTTTTTTCAACAACGTTTTCATTTTTACATTTAAATTGATATAAATAACAATTACTAAAGGAACAATTATTTCTCTATCCATTATTAAGTAAAGATTTAAAAAGGGATCTTCAGTTTGCTTAAGTAATTTCAAGTTCATAGACATAATTGTCATATAATTCGTTGTAATGATTGTTATAACCATGAATACAATAGCATTGTGTAGAAATGATAATTTTTTCCTAATAAAAAAGCTTATGTACGTAATTAACAGTGTTATTGTAATAGAAAGTGGTAATGCCATACTTACTTTCCCTCCTACTTAATGGAAAATATCCTAGTTTTATACTTAGGTTCGATTAAACTTTCCGTGTATTACTTTTTCCATGAACAAGTCGCCTTTATGATTTCCAAGTATTCTTTCCCCATATTCTATAAATTGTAATATTTCCTCCTCCTTCAAATTACTCATATCCAATGGGAAATCTTCCGTTTTTTCAACAGATACAACTAACTTTTGGAACATATCCTCCCTCATGATCGTAACTCTCACCTTTTTAAATTTTGGTCGTTCTTCATCTGGTGATATCGTTATATAACCTTTGTTTTGCATCGGTTTAAGTAGCCTTGTAACAGTCGATGGATGCCAACAGCCAAATTCACTGATTTCACTAGGGGTTAAAGTTTTTTGATTAGTCATCAGTAAAAATAAAATATGCTGCTGCGCTGGAGTAATATCATGAATTCTCCCAAGATTACTCCATTGCTCTTCCATACTAAAATACAATGCTCTTATCATAAGAAGGGAATTTTGCTTTAGTTTAATATTCATTTTCCATACCTCACTTGTAAATACAATTGCAAATACAACTAATATCATTATTTAGCTTTAAATTTAGTTTTATACAGTGAATCAATAATTTTTTAACACAAAAAAGACCGCTCAACTTAAACGGTCTACCTTTAGAATACATTTCCCCCATTTATTTCTATAAGGTGTAATATTCTAATTAATCATCTCCATTAGCTAGTAAAACTTTTACAAATTAAGCTGAATAGAAGACCCTTATTGCGCAGTATAGGTCAAATGGACAGCAATTTACTGAATCAAAAACTTTTTATGCTGCTCGCGTTTTCTTTCGTAAGTTATTTTTGCATACCTAAGTGTGGTATCTGGCGAACTGTGACCTAATAATTCTTGAATAGCTACGAGTTCAGCTCCATTATTTAATGTTAATGTTGCAAAAGTGTGTCTTAAAACATGGGGACTTACTTTGTCTTGTAAACCTGCTTTTCGAGCGATTATTTCTATTTCTCTTTGTATTCCTCGTTTAGATAATCTTCTATAAGGCTTTCTCTCTGTAACCATCAAGGCTTCACAATTGTCATTTCTTCCTTTCATATATTTACCTAAATGATACATTGCTCTAATCGAAAAATAGACTTCTCTTTGTTTATCACCTTTACCAATAACTAATGTGCTCATATTTTGTAGATTAATATCCGCTTTATCTAATCCATGAACTTCAGACAACCTACAACCCGTTGCATACAGTATTTCTAGAAAAGCACGCTGCCTGACTGTACCGCAGGATTCTCTTAACAATTCTAGTTCTTCGATTGATAATGATTTAGGAAGTCGGTATTCATCTTTTGGAGCTTTTATATTGGTGGTTGGATCACGTTTAATATATTCTTCTGAGGCTAACCAACTAAAAAAACTCTTTAAAACAGATAATTTCTTTCTAATTGTGCTCATTCTTATGGTACCATCTTGACTTAAATACATTCGGACATCTGCTGTAGTTATGTCCTCAGCCTTCCTTTTTACGATATCAGCAAACATACTTAATTCCATGAGATAGTTGTCTAGAGTAAAAGGACTTAAACCTTCTAGTTTTTTTGCAGAGATGAACAATTGTATTTTATCCTCAAGGTCAGGATGTACCTCACCTAACTCAACTCTTTGAATATAATACTCTGATAGAACAGTAGATAATTTATTTTTTGTATTTTCTACATCAATAGTAGGATACAAATCTTTTAAGGCACCCACTAAATCGGATAATAATTGCTCTCCTAGATTCATAATAATCAACTCTCCTTAGCTCTTATTAGTAACTAAGGATTACCTATACATAGAACAAGAATACCAACTGAGTGAGTATGGTCTGCTTTTTGTCTTTGATTTTATTCTTTGTATAAGAAAGATCCGATTACTTTTGGGGTAATCGGATCTTAATGGCTGTGCATAGCTAGTATCGTTTCTGGCTTGGGAAAATAATATGTAATTACTCTCTAAGTGTCTCTGATACACCAAGAGTAAAGTGATTAAATAAGATATCCTTCACCATCTTTGCATTTTCTTCCGTACAATTGATCATCAGCACCACCTCTCCACCTTCACCTCTTTTTATCTTTTTAATTACTTCTTTTCTTTCTATGATAATGTCAATAATTAAGCCGACTACTGCACCTGCAAAAAAACCAATCAGCCCCCAAATAACTGGACCACCATACCATATAAATCCATAAATTGTTCCCAATACAGTGAAAGCAGTTGCCGTTGAAATCGTTACTTCAAATAAATTAAACCCTTCTCCAGAAATGGCATCAATATTCCTTTTCTTAGGTTGATCCTTCAAAGGAATGGCATAAATATTATCTTGTGAAATTCCATTTTCTATTAACTCATTAATCGCTAATTCCACATAAATGGAAGATGCAAAGGAAGCGACAATATTCATATTACCAACTCTTTTCAATAATAACCTTGTTCTAGATCCCTTCGGTTGAAAGTTTTTCTCTAAATATCTGGACTGCTGCTCTTTGTATAGTTCGTTAGACTTTTTACAAAACAAATAGGAATCAAAAATAGCGAACCCATACATGGAAGGAAAAAATAAGAGCCATTGAGGATTAACAACCGATGTGGCTTCTTCAAATTTTCCTAAAACCGTAAAGTGTATTGCTGGAAGCATATTAGAAAAGTAGAAAGTTATCACTATCCAGATCATTACGTAAAAGGCAGTAGGTAATCTTTGAATGTAAAGATGTCCAAGTCCCGGTAAAATAAAAGACCAAAATGCTGCGAGCCCTGGTCTCATTTTGTCTAACAAGTTATGATCAAACCATGCGACGTTTGTAGGACTCATTAGGTCAACTGAACCATAACTATCTGCTAAAATAGAAAATTTGTTAGTGCTAAGCACTAAACGCCTGCTATCCCAAATTCCATAAATATATACAGGGATATAGACAAGAATCCACCGTGTATCCAAAATTTCTGCTGCCTTATCAAATTCCCCAATAAAAGAATATACAATAGCTAAATTAAAATTCGCATTAACATTTACGAAGAATTCCCATAAAATTAATATCGATCCAGTAAGATATTTACACATAGAAATGTGAGGTAATCCTGGAAAGGCTGCCGCCCACCACATTGCTATGTAAGGGTTTCTGAATGTAATAAGTCCAATGTTTATTGGAGAAATAACACCTTTTAAATAACGTTTTTTATTTTCTGTTGTTTCATTCATTCCTTTCGTCCCCTATTCAACAGATTGTGTAAAGTTATTGCCAGCCCTATAAAACCACCAAAATCACTTTTACTAGTATTTACCTTTTTTCTGGAATTATTCGTAAGCACCGTTGTTAATGGCTTAGTAAAAAAAAGGATCCTACCCCTAATGCGCTAACGATTATCGCATCGAGGGCAGGAACCCAGTATTCATATTATTTTTGAAATAAGATTCTATAATTACTTTTGTAAACCTAATATAATTTTTTCTTACTAAATTGACCGTTATTTAATTACATTCTTTCACAAAGTCATCAGTAATAGAAGTTAATTTATTGCGCAGTAATTGTCTACTGCGTAATATACGAGTTACTCCACAATTTGTCCCGTTTGCGGAAGACTGATCTTATTGAAAATCAGTCAAATTTGTATAACATTAACTAATGATCAATCGAATGAAATAAACTTTGTTGTAGCGCTTGCTTTATGTATGGTCCCCCTTTAATGGTTTTTATTATGTCAGTATACGGATTGATTTTAACGGCCGTAACCACAGGAGGTTCGATTCTCACAGTTTACCTTAAAACAGTTAGTCTAAACTTTATCGTGGCACTTACATCGCAGTTGCTAATTGTCGGACCAATCTCACGTGAACTATTAACTAAATACATTAAACCATGACACAAAAACAAAAAGTAAACGTGTGAAAAATAAGCAAGTTACCAAATAGTAAGTAGTTTCCGATACTACGGAGAATGTAATATATATATGCATTATTTTTCATACAAAAATACAGCAAATTTAGCGCGTCACATAACAGTAAAAAGAGCAATCAAAAACGCTTGGATATTAAATATCTAAGCGTTTTGTTTTATATTTTCTTATTAAACTAAAGCCCTAGATTATGGAGACTTAGCTTCAAGACATTCCTGTGATTTCCGTTACAAAGATGGCGTTTGCAGGAGGTAAGACACAATCTCCTATGACGAGGGTTCGTTCATTTCCATATCGAATGGGGTGGCTTTGAAACGACGAGAATCCCGCGGGAGAAGGAGCTAGGCAAGACCCCACAGGGAGTGACAACGACCGAGGAGGCTTTTGCCACAGCTAGTTGTTTCAAAGCCACCCCTATCCCTTATACGGTAACGAACCTCCATCATCTCGGAATTGAGTTTTCAACAATCCTGCCCGTTAGGATATCCACAATACCTTCTTAAAACCTGAATTTTAACCATGATATTAGCACTCGTTTTAACACAAGAATTCAATTGATGACAATAAGTTGTCTAAAAGGAGGGACGATTCCTTTGCTAATTGCATTGATTTTATTAACAAATCCCTTTCTACTCTTTCTCTAATTCTACCACCCATTCAAATTTATATAGATTCACATATAATAAAGTAGTTATATAGGAGGTGAAAATTATGGAGAAATTTTCCGCGAAATTAAAAGGTAAAAATGAAGTACCTCCAGTAAAAACAGAGGCTTTTGGAGTCGCTGAATTCGTCGCTAATAAAAATTGCACAAAAATTAAGTTTTATCTAGAAGTCCAAGATATTAAAAACTTCATTCAAGCGCATATTCATTTTGGTTCCCGCGATGAAAATGGTCCCGTCCTTGCTTTCCTTTTTGGGGCTGACCTAATGACGTTAGAGGAGCAAAACGGAATAAGCACACGTCGAGGTGTAATTACTGGAATTATTACAGATAAAGACATCGTCGATAATAACGTAGGTGTAGATGATGTCAGTGACTTACTAAAATATATGCGAAAAGAACTTACGTATGTGAATGCTCACACGGAGCAAAACCCTGGTGGAGAAATTAGGGGACAAATCATCCCTCTTCACAAAAAATACTAGCCATTTCTTATGACACCTATAGTCGCTACAAATTTGCTAGATTATAATTAACCTTATAATCTAGCACTATTATTTAGGTTTAGCACATCTACTATTTAAGAATTTCATTTGTTTCCTTTAATAAAATTGCTGATTTTCCAATTTATGTATATTCGTGTAAAGTTCTAGATATAAGCCGCTTTCCTGAATTAGCAAAGATGTTAATATTAGAATGAGCAGATATTATTATACCTATAATCATCTGTTGTTCATTACCCCTTCACCTAATAAAACCGAATTAGATCACTTCAGATAATTTTAAATCCCAATCTTTTGTATAAGGGAACCTGTTTTTTGGGTCTTTTCTCAATTCCACAAGGGTTTGTACCGCTTTTTTTTCTTCATTTTTCATAAAACGGATCATTTCCAGGAACCTATCACCCTTTTTCGCTTCCTTCACCAAAACCATTTCACTATACATTCGATCCGCAACTTCGTGATAATACTTTGCTTCTACGATCCCTAAAACGGCTGCACGACGCGCATACATCAAGTGCAAGAAAAAGTATTCTTCACCATCTGACAAATCCATTATCATCGACTCCTTTTATAATCCGTTATGCCCTCTTCAATAGAAAGTCATACACAAGAAAATGGAATGCGATAATTTTCAAGGTGATAGATAAAAAAAGATGATAAAACATCTTCGTTTTAATAATCAACCACATTTATTTTCCAGATCTATTAACAAAAGCAACCTTAACGAATAGGATAAGGAGCAAGACATTAAAAGGAACCTCAGTATACTGTGACTGAGGTTCCTTTTGTAAATTTATTTTTTTGTTAATATTACATATTTTGCTCAAATTCGCATCTGCATCTTACTAATTTGTTCTTTTCCTGTATTTCTTTTCTTCTAGTTCTTTTATCGAACATTTGAATAGTACAAGCACCTAGATAGATTTATTTTTCTCATTCATAATTAAGCTGATTTTTCTAGTTCTTCATCAACTTTAATAGGACGAATACCTGAATCATTTGCTGCAAGACGGGATCGTACAGTTAAGAAAAAGGCAATAACCGAACCAACAGTCACAAGAGTGGCTCCAAAGTATGCAACTCCAATTGGCATTCTCAAACCTATATCCGCATTTAAGATATACGTAAAGGTTGCCATGGTTATAAAGGTTGCGGGTATAATAGCAATCCAGTAGTTTTTACGTTGAAGTGCAAGATACATAGCACCTACCCAAAGAGCGATCATGGCTGTAGATTGATTTGCCCATGAGAAATAACGCCATAGAATATTAAAATCAATTTGAGTAAGGGCGATAGATGCCACAAACAATGGAAGAGCAATCCACAGACGGCTCATGATTTTCTTTTGTCCTACTTTAATGTAATCAGCAATGATCATACGGGCACTTCTAAATGCCGTATCACCTGATGTAATGGGAAGAACAATAACTCCGATAATCGCAAGCGTACCACCAATTGCTCCCAGCGTGACAATTGATACTTCACTTACAATCGCTGCAGGTCCACCTGCAGCCAAGATTTCGTTTAATCCTTGTCCACTAAATAACGCCATTCCGGCCGCAGCCCAAATCATCGCAATAATTCCTTCAAGTATCATCATACCGTAAAAGATCTTCCGACCTTGATTCTCGTTTTGCGTTGTTCGCGAAATCATCGGTGTTTGAGTAGCATGGAAACCTGATAAAGCTCCGCAAGATATTGTTAAGAATAATAACGGAAATATTGCTAAACCACCTGGGTGCATGTTTTGGAGTGTAATTTCTGGAATAGGATGTCCTTGGATTACTAATGCTCCTCCAATACCTATTGCACTAATTAGTAACATAGCCCCAAAAATTGGATACAAACGCCCAATAATTTTATCAATAGGCAGCAATGTTGCTACAATATAGTAAACGAAAATTGCTGCGATAATTACACTCATCGAAATCCAAGCAGGTGTTAAATCAGCAATAAGTGCAGCAGGAGCTGTCACAAACACTGTACCTACTAGCAATAACAGGAGAATAGAGAAAGCATTTACAACATGTTTAAACGCTTTTCCTAAGAATTTTCCAGCTAACTCTGGTAAATGAGCTCCCCGATTTCGAATGGAAATCATACCTGTTAAATAATCATGAACCGCACCTGCAAATATACAACCAAATACGATCCATATAAACGCAACTGGTCCGTAAAGCGCTCCCATAATTGGGCCGAAAATTGGACCAACACCGGCTATATTTAAAAGTTGAATTAAGGAATTCCGCTTTGTATTCATCGGAATATAATCTACACCATCAGTATTTGCATAAGCTGGTGTAACTCGTTCATCCTTCACTCCGAAAACTTTTTCAACAAATTTACCGTACGTAAAATACCCTATAATTAGAATAACAATTGCTATGAGAAAGGTAATCATTTATTTTTCCTCCTCTTGGTTTATACTTAATGAATCCGCTTACATCATAACGTTTTTTATCACAGCTTATACATATTTGTGGGTAACGTGTACTATATCATGCGGAAAGGTCGAAATTCTTGTTTGAAATATCTAAGATTATGGGATTTCTTTAGAAGATCTCTCAAATTTTCTTCGACATTTACTACATAACCAAAAAAAGCTACACATTTGGTGTGTAGCTTTTTCAAAGCTCTAGTGTTTCCCGTAATTCCTTTACATAGTTTCTACTTACAGGAATATGATCTTTGTTATTTTTCAACTTTAATTGAAAAACGCTAGTACTCCAGGACACTAACTCTTCCACTTTGTCCATATTAACTAAATATCCTTTATGCACACGAAAGAAAGAAAAGCCTTTTAGCTTTGTTTCCAATTCTTTTAATGCTGTTTTTGATGAAAACGTACCACTTTCAGCCACAATAAAGGTATCTCTTCCTTCTTTGTAAATATAAAGAACTTTTTTAGGATCAAGATAAGAAATTCGATCTTCAAGTTGCACCGCAAGTTTTCCCGTTCCACCAGTTATCGGTTGTTGAGTTGACTTAGTATGTTTTTGTAACAACCGATTGACGGCTTGAGATACTTGCAATTCATCAAAAGGTTTAAGCAAATAATCAACTGCTTCTTCCAATCGAAAGGCTTTTACTGCGTAGTCAGGATAGGCAGTTGCAAAAACCACTGATGGTGGACGTTTTAATTTTTGTAACGTCTCAACCAATTCAACACCATTCATCCCTGTCATTTCAATATCAAGGAATACCACGTTTGGTTCTTCACGTAATATTACTTCCAAGCCTTTCTCTGCAGAACTTGCTTCACCGACTATCGTTATTTCTTTATGATTTTTGAGTAAATACAGTAATTCCTCCCTGCTAAAGGGTTCATCATCAATTATAATAGTTCTTAGCTCCATCCTTTACATCACTCCTTTCAACTTCTTGTTCTTTAATCGGAACGGAAAAGGTAATTATTGTGCCTTTATCAATCGTTGACTCAATGAGTAAATTTGAATGTTCACTTATCATTTTTATAAGTCTTGCATTTACATTATAAAGTCCAATCCCCGTTCCATTCTCTGAGGTAACAGATTCATTTAGAAGTTGCAGTAACCGATCACTTTGAATGCCTACACCATTATCTTCAATACGCACCCGAGCGCTTGCACCGTTTTTCCGGATTTCTATTCTTATTTTTCCGTCCGCTTGTTTAATCTTTAATCCGTGTTTGATCGCATTTTCGATAAGTGGTTGGAGTGTCATAGATGGTACTCTGGCACTTAGAACTTCTTCATCTAAATCATATGATACATCTAATCGGTCAAAAAATCTGGCTTCCTCAATAGCTAAATATGCTTTCACATGGTCAACTTCCTCTTGCAAAGTCGAAAAGTTTTTCGTTGTACCTGCAAGGTTTTGTCGAAAAAAAGAGGAAAGAGCAATTAACAGTTTTCTTGCTCGATCAGGGTTCGTTCGAATTAACGACACAATGGTATTCATGGCATTAAAAAGAAAATGAGGACTGACTTGCGCTTGAAGTGCTTTTATTTCTGATTCTTGTGCAATGGCACGATGTTTTTCTACTTCTGCGATTTCAAGCTGATGGCTGAGTAACGTAGATAATCCCTGAATAAGTTCGAGCATGATTGGTGAAATCATCTTTTCCGATGAAAAATAAACCTTTAAAGTTCCAATCGTTTTATCTTTTTGCTTAAGTGGAGCTATAATTGCAGCCTGAAACCGACATGTCGGATGATTGCACTGAATGGACTCTTTATTAACATTTATACCTTCTCCAGTTTCAATGACCTGTCGCGTCGCTTCCGTGCGTATATCATAACCATGTCTATGGTGGTCGCTCCCGTTCCCGATATGAGAAAGAATTTGATTTCGATTAGTCATCGCAACAGCTAATGAAGGAATTTCTTTATGCAAAATCGAACAAACCTCTGCTGTAGAGCTAGTCGTCAAACCTTTCCGCATATGAGTTAGCGTTAGGTTAGCAATACGAAGTGCTTTTTGTGATTGAAAAGCACCTATACGCTCTTCTTCTTGGATAACACTACGAATAATCAATACAAAAATAGCTGTTCCAATTCCGTTAGCGATGATCATAGGGATGCCAATGCTTTGCACAAGTGCAAGTGCATGATCAAACGGTTTTGCTACTCCTAAAATAATAAGCATTTGTACTGCTTCAGCCAAACCTCCTACAATAAGTGCAACTTTAGGAGTTACGATACGGCTCTTTTTGTACTTGGAGGACACTATACCAGATATAACTCCAGCTACAATCGCCGCAATACCGCAAGCAATACTGGTAAATCCCCCAAGGAAAAAACGATGGACACCTGCAATAACCCCTGCTCCAACACCAATTCTCCACCCGCCCAAAAGACCTGCTACTACCACTCCGAGCACACGTGAATTTGCAAGCGCTTCGTCTTCATTTAACACAAAAGTCCAATGATCAATAGAATTCTCCATTGGATTGATAATAATTCCAGTGTAGGTACCAATAATACCAAAGCACCCAAATATGATAACAAGTAACATTCTTTGGCGTTGGTTAATCGAAGAATGCTGCTGGTCAAATAAACGACGGAAAAAAGGAAGGCGTGTTAGAACAAAAGCAACCATAACAATAACACCCAACCGCTCTATCATTGCTAGAATAAGCAAGTTTTCACCTCTTTTACGAGTTAGTCCTAATTGTTAACGCTATCATCATATCATCAATTATTGTAATTGTCGCAGCATCCTTTTCCACGATATTAATATGTCTGAGCACACTTTTAAATTTATCTCTTAATACATATAACGTCATATATCTATACCAATAAAACATACTGAAAACATATGATACCGCAATATAGTGGTTTTGAGGTTTTTGAGACAACAAAGAGGTAGGGACTCCTCGGAATTTTACGACGAAATCAGTTTTTTTATGTTACCAAGGTACACGCCTTTCCGTTACATCATTCTAAGAATAAGCTATAGCATTAAGGAGAAAAAGGTGGTGAGTTTATGAGTTATGGATTAGGTGGCTACGGCGGTTACGGTGGCTATGGCGGCTATAAAGGCGGCGGTGGTTTTGCTTTAATCGTCGTATTGTTTATTCTTTTGATCATTGTGGGGACAGCATTTGTTAAATACTAAAGACTACCATCGCCAATATCCAATCGTATAGCTTTCACCAAGAAAAGCCAAGGTCGATACCTTGGCTTTTTGTGAATATATAGTTATTTTTCGTATTTATGTATGAAAGGGCCCTGTCCTTGCTGAAAACCATAACTAAATTTCATTCATCTCAACTAGAGAGTTTGCTTTCATCTTTTTAAAATTTATTTGTGGTAAATAAAAAAATGTCCTCCAAATGAGAGCTCAAACAACTGTTATCATATTAATATCATCAAATTGTGACCGTCATTTAAAATGAAACAGTTTCTGCTAAAATAACTGACACACTTTACTGGAAATTATCATCCCCATTTTATAGTGAATTGCAGCCTCTAATAACAAAACATCTGTTAATCATTGTCCTGATTCATACGGTGAAGGTTCTTCTTAGATATTAGAGTTATTGAACTAACGCCCCAGATTGTTTAATAAAAGTGTGGCGGTTCCGTTGCTTTTCATCGGAGAATGGGGGATGGTGTGTGAATATTTCCATTGAAATGATCTACTTCTGCCCTTATGTGGAAGACAGCTTCGAGACATTCCGGTGTCTTCCGTTACAAAGGATGACGTGTGAAGGTCCGGGAAATCACTCGCTTTCCGTGGGCATGAGGTGAGCTTCCTCAGGCTACGCCTTACGGGATCTCACCGATCATGTTCATCCCACAGGAGTCTCATAATTTCCCGGACCTTCTTGCTTTCGTAAGGAGAACGGAAACATCTTCACGTGAGCAGAAGCTTCATACGTGAGAATCGTGTGGGGTGGTGATGCTCTATTCTATAGCATAGGTAAGACACATTCTCCTATGCCGGGGAGGATTCGTTCATTGCGATTTCCCGGACTTTCTTGCTTTGTGAGGAGAACGGAAGCATCTTCACGTGAGTAGAAGCTTCATACGTGAGAATCGTGGGGCTGTGTAATTATTGCGATTGAAATGTTCCACTTAGGACATCAAATTAACCTGTAATGTAAATTTGGAAATGGTTTTACAAGGGTAGGCATACACGCCAATTAAGCTCCTAGCCATACCACGTTTTTTAACTAGTAGCCCAATAGATATAACAGATACCTCATACTTTAACAGTAACGGTAGAACGGCATGATTTCGATAGAAACATACAGCAAGGGGCGGTGGGGAAGGGGGAGACTCCTGTGGGATACGCGGGTTAGATGAGACCCCGGAAGGCGCCAGCCTGAGGAGGCTCAGCGCACGCCCACGGAAAGCGACTCCTTCCCCACCTCCCTTTCTCCACACAATCATCTCGGAATCGAGTCTTCAGAGTAACAGTGGTTTTATGATTGTTAAGACGATCATACACACTCTTACAAATAAAAAGGAAGTCCTTAACTGGAAAAAAGTGTTGCATTTAATAAGCAAAAACTGTGTCAACTATGTCAAGCGGTCACACAAATATAATGGTAATACTTTTCTTATTCTTATGGTCATTAGAGTGAAAGGATTCACAGATGAAATGCGTTCCTTGTTAACAGCTCGGACATGTTGCTTGGAATAACAATAAGCCAAAGGCGCCAATTTTAAGGATACTAATGATTCATTAAATGACCATCAATGTTCATGAAAATCAATTCAAAATGTTGATTGACGATTAATTTACAGCAGTAATGTCCGGTAACCCCCTAAAATCACCATTGATGATTTTCCGTGTTGGAAACCATACTAGATCAGAGAGGTGATATGAATGGCAAAAAATAAAATTTTGGTTTCGGAGGCCCGGGAAGGTTTAGATCTATTAAAAGCGCGAGTCATGAAAGTAAAGGGATATAATGTCAACATGGCAGATCCGAATGCCGTAAAGTATGAGATAGCAAATGAACAAGGAATTCCATTAAAAAAAGGGTATAACGGCCAAATAACCGCAGAACAAGCAGGGAAAGTCGGTGGGGCAATTGGTGGAAACATGGTTAAGGAAATGATCAAAATGGCTCAAGAAGAAATGATGAAAAAATAATCGGATCCACTGGTTTGAATTTGGAAAAAAAGCAGATCAATAAAATCAGTATTTTAGAAGAGGTTCAAATCAAGTAAGTAAATGATTTTTGCAGTATGTTACTACAACATAATGAAAAAACTCCAAAGTGCACCAAAAATAGAATGAATTTAACTTAACTATCGATCCTATACTACCGAAGAAGGCTGACGTAAAATTTAACGTCAGCCTTCTAGGTTAACAGCAGGGAGAAACGTCTATTAGCCTTATAGAGATAAGGTTTCCATCTATGTTGAGAGTCCCTAACTAAAAGCTAGTTGTTGGCTATCAGATTTTGATCTGTTATATCTGGATCAACTCCATTGGTAATACTCATTCCGGTAGAAACGATTTGAAAGTCTCCTACTCCACCGCCACCTGAACCAGAAATAGCCTTTTCAACACTTTTTGGAGCAATATAAAGTGAATCTCCAAAATTTATGACTCCCCCACTTATACTATTAAATTTAAGTTTTCCTACTATTATGCAAGACATATAATAACATCCTTTTTAGGTTTATTTAGTAATATATGATTCCTCCTTACAAACTGTATAGTAGAGGTGCCGTGAAAAAGTATATTTGGGTTATATTAGAAGGTAGACCAGTGATTCTATGTAACACAAATAACCTAGTGGAATATTCACTTCACGAGGCTTCATCATAATCAATGACATGATAAAAACTTATGTCCACCATTTATTTGAAATACTCTACCCCGTTATAATATTAGAGTCTCCCGAGACAAGAACCTTCCTTATATCACGAAGATTAATTATGAAGAACAATTCTGATTACCGAGCGGACAAACAAGGCAATGAGTAAGCTTTTCTTTCTTCTTTTCTAATTTATGAAAGTAGCAGCAAGTGCATCGCGTTTTATGCTCGCCGAGAGATTTAGGAGCAGTAAGATAAGTACTCATCGGATGTTTTACACTGTTGAAATAGCTTCCGTCCAATTGATTCATTTCTTCAGCAAGGTGGACGATCTTTTGTTGATGATCAGGGTGCCGGTCCATTGCTTTTCTAAAGAATGAGTTTATCCGAACCGCTATGTTCTCCCATAAAATGATAAGAGGAAGATTCGTCACGTTGTGAAATACGTTCAACAGTGGAAAAAGATGATGGGTGAAGAACTCCTCCCAAACTTCCAGGCGTGAGTCAGTGTAAGTGATTTGTAATGAATCTACCTGAATGTCCAGATCCTCACTAATATAGCACGCAGATAGAGGGATTATTTTGCTTTTTCCTCCCCTTACCATTGAGTCCAACACAGAGAAAGAAAGAACCTGTGCATACTTTTTCATGATCATGGACGCGGTAACCTTTAAATTGGGAGCGTAGATGTTTTTTTGTTGATGTTTTAAAAATGCTATACAGGTAGACTCTTCTTCAATTAATGATTGAACGGAAGTCATTCACTCATCGCCTTTCGATTTCGATATAGTAGATAAATGAAAAATGGCGCACCGATTCCAGCTGTAAAGACGCCGGCGGGAATATCTGATGGTAAAAAAGCTGTACGTGCAATGATGTCAGCGATCATTACAATTAGCGATCCGATAAAAGCAGATCCTAATACTAAGTTAGCAAACGATCGACTCAGTAAAAGCCGAGCGATATGAGGTGCAATTAACCCTACAAAGGCTATTCCACCAGCAAATGAAACGGACGCTCCAGCAAGTCCAACACTCAAGGAAAGTAAAAGAAAACGAAAAAACTGTACACGAACCCCCATTCCAGTCGCTATGTCATCTCCTAACTGTTTGACATCCACTGTCCCAGTAAAAAAGAGCGATAAAAAGATCAAGCTAATGATAATCGGAACAAGAATCGTTACTTCTTGCCAGTTGGCACCGTATAAACTTCCGGTCAACCATAGATATACTTTTGAAGCAATCGCAGACTCACTAGATACCATAAACATTGTCACGATGGCATTGGTTAATGCAGAAACCCCGATACCAATAAGGATCAAGCGCATGGGAGTAACCCCATTTTTCCATGATAATAAGTAGATGATGGATGTTGCAACTGCCGCTCCAGTAATGGAAGCGAGGGGAAGCCATTGGACACTCACTTCACCTAATAAGAAGACGATGAAAATAACAGCACCTACTGATGCTCCCCCTGTCACTCCTACAATGTCCGGAGAACCCAGGGGATTGCGGATCATCCCTTGTAAAATTAGTCCTGAAACACCAAGACCTGCTCCTACAATAAGGCCCATAAGCACACGAGGCAATCTGAGTTCATTAAGGATAAAAGAGTGGTCACTTTCACTGACGAGTTCTTCTATAACCACTCCAATTGGAATATAACTACTTCCAGATGAAAGACTAATAATAAAAACAGCAAGGTTAGCTAGTAACAACGAAGTCAAAATAAACAACGATCGTTTATGAATTTGCATCGAAAATTTACCAGTTTTACCTCTGACCGTATAATAGTCACCCATTTTTCTTCACCCCTTTTCTAGCGATATAAATGAAAAATGGCGTTCCGAAAAGAGCCGTCATGACCCCTATAGGCATTTCTTGAGGCGCAATGACGAGTCTCGCAGCGATATCCGCAAACAACAACAAGGTAGCTCCGAATAAACCGCTAATTGGTAAAATCCATTGATAATCTGGTCCTGTGACTCCTTTTACAATGTGAGGCACAACGAGCCCGATAAACCCTACAGATCCTGCTACAGCTACGGATCCTCCAGCTAGAAAAACAATGGTAACTCCGATTAACAATTTGAGTACACCGGTATTTTGACCAAGATTCTTAGCTACATCATCACCAGACATAAGGATGTTTAGAGGCTTCCCGATTAATAACGAAAGGATAATCGCCCCTAAAATAAAAGGAAGCACCGGGAGAAGAAGGTCTAAATCTCGGCCCGCTACAGATCCAGCTAACCAAAATAAAACACTTTGCATACGTTGTTCATCTAAGACAAGCATTCCTTGAGTAAATGATACGAAAAGGGCACTAATGGCCGCTCCTGCTAAAACAATTCTAATAGGTGATAAACCATCTTCTCCCATAGAACCTAGTAAATATACTATAAAACCAGCAATACCAGCTCCTAAAAAACCAATCCACATATAACCACTTAAAGATTCTACAGAAAAAAAAGTTGCTGAGGCCACGATAAAGAATAATGCCCCTGCATTGACCCCGAAAATATCTGGAGCTGCTAGAGGATTACGAGTTAATGCTTGCATAAGAGCTCCAGCGATCGATAGACTTGCTCCAATGGTAATAGCGATTAATGTTCTCGTTAATCGTGATGTACGAATAATTATCTGATTTGTGCTAGAGGAATCATAATTGAAAAAGGCATTCCAAACCGTAGAGAGAGGTATAGAGGTTTTTCCTATGGCTATGCTTAAAAAAACAGCGGTTACAAATAGAAGCAATAACACTAAAAGGATGGTCCATTTTATCTTTCGGTTAGTTTTAAGTATGCTCATTATATCTCTCTCCAAAGAAACAAAGATAGGAGGATACCTCCTATCTTTGGGGATTTATTTTTCCAAATCAAACCGGTTATATAAATCGTCGAGCATTAAGTTAGCCGCTCGAATCCCTCCGGCCATATTCCAAGTAACTTCATCTACCATGTGAACCTCATCATTTTTCACAGCGTCTAGGTTCTTCCAAAGAGGATGGTTGGTCCATTCCTTGTAAGTATCTTCAACAGCAGGTTCATCACTCATGAAAATATAGAAGACATCAGCGTTCATTTCGGTAATGCTTTCTTTATCAGTTAATTTCATGCCCCACTCATCAGATTGCTGATTCTCTGGCCTTGTGAAACCTGCTTCAGACAAGATAGATCCAGCAAAACTGTCAAAGTAGACACGGGCGTGATCACTACGGAAATTAAGGACAGATACGTTAAGTGGCCACTGATCTCCTAGTTTTTCAGCAGCTTTTGTTTTAAAGTCTTCGATACGATTGTCCCAGCTGGTTAGCACTTCATCAGCGTTATCTTGTTTGTTCAACGTTTCTCCCATTAACTTGACCGTTTCTTTGAAGTCATAGACTTGATCAATCGCAACGGTAGGAGCAATTTGGTTTAGTTTTTCATAAATTTCTTCATGACGAAGTTTCGAGGCGAAAATTACATCTGGATTTAATTCTGCAATTTCCTCTAAATTCGGCTGAGTTTCCTCCCCTACAAGTGGTGTTCCTTCTAAGTCATCCCGAAGGTATTTATAAATGGGCTTCTCTACCCAAGATTCTACGATCCCTACAGGTTCTATATCAAAAACAGTCGTTGCATCTGTCGCCCCTTGATAAAGAGTCACAACTTTCTCGGGAGTTCCCTCGATCGTTGTCGTTCCCATTGCATGTTCAATTTCTCGTGTATTCGATTCTTCCCCTGAAGAATCCTTGTTTTCTTGGGATGATGCACTCTCACTCTCACTTCCGCAAGCAGCAAGTAGTGTGGTAATAAATAATACAAATAAAATAAGTCCCCACTTTTTTTGTAATTGGGTACCTTTCATATAAATTCCTCCTTTATGATATTGAGAATCATTTTCATCTGTTATTATAATATTTCAATTGAGAATCAATGTCAACCTTCCTTTTAGGACTTTTTATAACGTTCTCTTTCAAATATGGTGAAGAATACACCATTGCACCTTTTGATTAAAAACCTAAGTTCTTGTTTTCTTATCTATAAAAATCTTATTCTTCAAACGTTCATAGCTTTGGATTCCTCATGCATTGCTCCTTTAATACTTTGATCTTGGTTTGTAGATCCCTATACAAAAGAAAAAAGCAACCAAGCCCATCTTATAAGAACAAAACATCCAATTCCCATTTATAATTCACACTAAAAAGCCCACTGGATAGTGGGCTTTTTAGTGTGAATTATAATATATTAGTTATCTTAAAGCTTTTTTTATAACCTCTAACTCCGAAGCTATAAGTTCTCTTGTGTGTGCTTCACTTCCCAATGTATCTGATACATAAGCATCAAAAAAATCATCGGTTACTTTTTTAACAATCTCATAAAAAAAGGATGGATGAGCCTCTTTATACTTCGGGAATAGTCTTTGTGTTTCTTCAGTAACTAATTCTTTAATACTGTCTTTTTTCATAATTTTCACCTCCACAATTAGAATAATTGCTTATCGAAATAATTTATAATTAACATGTGATTTTATACACTAAATTAATCCTTTGTTTATAAATTATGTTGTTGCAATTTCCCTATTTAGGACTTACTCCTCTTTATAAATTAAGGAGAGAAAAATATGAAAAGATGAATCGGCAAAGGTTGAAGTTTTATCACTCTAATCGCACTACTTTCTCTTCACATCAAGAAATTGATCAAATACCTGTTTGATTGTTTCCCTTTCTACGAAAAATAAAAGAAGTGACGCGGCCTCCCCTAGTTAGGAAACCGCGCCACTCCGGCACTTTGTATGATGATTCCGATTGGGCTCGAACCAACGACTTC
The DNA here is from genome assembly GCF_042663045.1 of Halobacillus seohaensis. Lineage (NCBI taxonomy): Bacteria > Bacillati > Bacillota > Bacilli > Caryophanales > Bacillaceae > Halobacillus > Halobacillus seohaensis. The sequence goes on from NZ_JBHSZV010000047.1 coordinate 180,079, forward strand.
CACCCTGTCAAGGTGGGCAACTAAATAGGAATGGTTGTAATAAATCTTGATAAATACCTATATTGTCAGTACTTTCTCCCATAGAATTAGGTTTGAATAGGATTGATTTACAGGTTTTTCTACCAATTTGGGCAACAACTCGGCAACAATTTGGCAACAACAGATTTTCACCATTTACTCTAGCCTCAGAAACTTTCGACCTCTTATGATAAGGGATGTATATTTCTATATTAGTAATAAAGTAAGCTTGTTTCGATTCTATCACTAATTTTTGATGGAATGCCGCTTATAACTTAATTAAATGAAATATTTAGATATAAGTAATGAAAGTTCCTATCTTATCGGTGTTTCAAGCTTCAACTACTTCCCATAATCAACTCATAAATCAACTATTTCGTCTTTAACAGCATCTGCGTACTGTACAAGGTCTCCAATACCGAAGTAGTCAACAGTCCACCCAAATTGAAATTTTCCCCTTCAGTCTCTCCCATGCGAAGCATATTGTCACCTAATCGTGCGACTTTGATATTAAAGCTCTCGTTAACAGCAACGGCTACATCCATCCATTCTGCACTGCACTTTGCTTTTGGACTTCTGAGCGTTCCCAATAACCGACAACAACTTTATTCTTTTTATTCAAGCGGGCATTGATTCCCCCATACTGCCCTGTCCCATGAGCAGATTGGTTAAGATTCATAAAATCCATATCAATTGATTCCCATGGAATACTTTCTTTGAATAGTGTTGCTAGATAGGGCAGTGGTTTTTGTAATAATTTTGTACCACGAATCCTTATATGGCAGGGGAGAACGTATGCATCCATGTAATAACACCTGCAAACTTCGTCAGGGTAATTAACTTATTTCATTATATTTGCAATTTTATCTGCACTAACAGCTAATTCTTGTAATACAATCGGGTAAGGTAAACACCCTTTCATTCAATTCATCTGCCATTCTTTGCACGTTAGCTTTGACTTTTGCTTATGTTTCTTCACCATAAAGGTGTTGCGATCCTACAACAAACCAAATTTTTTCTATCGCTGACATAATAATTCTCTTTTCTCATGTAAGAAATATATTATTTTTGCCCGTAATAGGCATTTTCTCCATGTTTACGTAAATAGTGCTTATCTAAAATACGCTGTGGTAACTCTTGAGCGAAATGGTTTAATTCGCGTGCAAATAAATTCATTTTCGAAATTTCCTCTAGTACCACACTGCTTATTACCGCTGACTTCACATCTTTCCCCCAGGTAAACGGAGCATGTCCTTGAAGTAAGACACCGGGAACAGCTAAAATATCTAAACCTCTCTCTTCGAAGGTCTCAATGATTACTTTGCCAGTTTCAGCCTCATAGCCACGATCAATCTCCTCTTGGGTCAAGAAACGAGCACATGGAACGGAACCATAGAATGTATCTGCATGAGTGGTACCCATCGCTGGTACATCAAGGCCTGCTTGAGACCAGATTGTCGCCCAGGTGGAGTGAGTGTGTGCGATACCACCGATTGCTGGATAATGCTTATAAAGTATTGCATGAGTCAGTGTGTCTGATGAAGGATTTAGTTCTCCTTCCACCACATTACCTTCTAAATCAACCACCACCATATCACTGGCATTCATAGTTTCATAACCCACACCACTTGGTTTAATTACAAATAAACCGCTTTCACGATCTATCGCACTTGCATTTCCCCATGTATATTTCACAAGTCCTTGCTTTGGCAATTCTAGGTTTGCTTGGAACACTTCTTCTTTTAGTTGTTCTAACACATCAATCCCTCCCGTTTTCCACTAGATTGTCTATTGCGGCCCGTTCAATCACTAATCCTTCTTTGTATCGTTCGATGAATGTTTCAAATCCTTTTACATCCAATCGATCTGGGTACATTTCTTGTACCTTAACTCCAGAAAAGACTTTTTTATCAAGAAAATCTTCTAAACTTTCTTTGTGATTTTTGTTCCTCATGTAAGAAGCAAGAATAGCAATTCCCCAGGCACCGCCTTCTCCAGCTGTTGCCATAACGGAAACTGGAACATTCATGGCAGCTGCTACAATTTTTTGTCCCACAACAGGGGTTTTAAATAAACCACCATGACCCAGGATGTTATCAATTGCCACATTTTCTTCCTTTGTCAAAATATCCATTCCAATTTTCAAAGCACCAAAAGCAGTAAAAAGATGGATTCTCATAAAGTTTGCTAAGTTAAAATTACTCTTTGGGGAACGAACAAAAAGTGGGCGGCCTTCTTCTAATCCTGTAATATTTTCACCTGAGAAATATCCGTAGCTAAGCAAACCTCCACCATCCGGGTCAGCTTCCAATGCTTTATTAAACATCACAGTGAATAACTCATCCGTTTCAACATTTTGTCCCATCGCTTCATAAAATTCTTGGAACAATCCGAGCCAGGCATTGATGTCACTTGAGCAGTTATTCGCATGAACCATTCCCACTGGACTACCACTTGGTGTGGTGACCAGATCGATTTCCGGATGTACGATTGATAGTTCTTTCTCCAACACAATCATGGCAAAAACAGAAGTTCCTACGGAGACATTCCCGGTACGTTTCCTCACACTGTTTGTAGCAACCATCCCTGTACCAGCATCCCCTTCTGGAGGACAGAAGGGGATTCCTGGTTGTAAATCCTCTGAATTATCAAGAATTTTCGCTCCCGCTTCTGTTAGTTCACCTGCTTGTTCACCGGCTAGAAAAACGGTAGGAAGAATACCTTTCAGCTTCCAGGGATAGTCTAGAGTAGCGATTAGTTCATCAAACTGCTTCACCATTGATTCATTGTAATCTTGCGTTGATTCATCAATGGGAAACATGCCGGAGGCGTCTCCAACCCCAATTGCTTTATTACCAGACAGTAACCAGTGAATAAATCCAGCTAAAGTAGTGATAAAATCAACGCGCGGTAAATGGTTCTCCTTAGCTAAAATGGCTTGGTAAAGATGGGCGATACTCCAGCGTTCCGGAATATTGAATCGAAATAGATCCGTTAATTTGTTGGCTGCAGCACTTGTGGTTGCATTACGCCAGGTACGGAATGGAACAAGAAGCTCACCTTTGTTGTCTAAAGCCATATAGCCGTGCATCATGGCAGAAATTCCAATAGAACCAATTTTCTGAATGGTAATTCCATAATTGTGTACTACCTTTTGTTTCATATCACTATAAGCAGCTTGTAGGCCAGTAATAATCTCTTCTAAATGGTATGTCCAAAATCCGTTTTCTAATCGGTTTTCCCACTCATAATTTCCAGATGCGATGGTTGCAAAACAATTATCTATCAGCACTATTTTGATACGCGTCGATCCAAATTCAATGCCCAAGGACGTCTCACCATTAATAATCTTTTGTTTAATGTTAACTAGATTATTTTTCAATTTAATCTCCTTTCTGATAACGTTTTCAATTTTATAATTCATACAGATTAGTTTTCTCTTTATCTTGCTTCGCCTATTACGTCGAAGAATAAAGGCAAATCCTGTGGTCATATATCTACAAGGGTACTTGACTAGGATGAAAAAGTAGACATCATTGATCATATTATCAATTCGATGTGCGTTTCCTTCACCTACATCCCAGTGTGCTAAGACAATAAATTTAGAAAAAAGCACCTTGTTGCATCCCGTAATAATACGTTAAGTGAGCCCGTTTTAATTTTATATATGCCTTATCATTGGGTAGCTCATAATCAAGTGAATAATTCCATCGCTTATCAATGTGATCCATTCGGGCTTACATTGAGGGGTGGAGAGAAGGGTCATACTTACATTAGGCAGCATGGCTTCACCTTTTACTCACAGACAATCAGTTTTTAAAAAGCCTACTATACAAAATCTAAAATAGCGTTTACATATCAAGCCTTTAATAAAAGCTAATTAATCGGGAGATGTAGCTCCACGGTCGTCCCTTTTCCTTTTTCACTTTTAATTGTGAAGTACGCTCTGTTTTCATAATGGGACTCCAGCATCCTTTTTACATAATTCATGCCTATACCGATGACTTCTTTATTATTTTTAATATCGGTACTTAGTATATTTTCGATTTCCTCTCCCGATAACCCAGACCCATTGTCATGAATGGAGATCAAGATGGTGTTTTCGTCTTTCTTCTCTACGATGACTTCTATATGTCCTTCTTCTGCAAGCCCGTGATAAATTGCATTCTCTACAAGGGGTTGCAGAATAAACCGGGGTACAGGCGTCTTCAGCGACTCTTCCTCCACTTTTTTTACAATATTGAAAGAAAAATTATGACGGAACTCCTGTATTTTACAGTATTGTACTAAGGAGTCTATCTCTTCTTCGATGGTGGAAACTTTCCCACTCTTTTTCAAATTGTAATAAAGCAATTTATTTAAAGAAGAAACTAATTGATCAATATCTGTTTGTTTATTGATTAAGGCGAGCCAATGAACCGTATCCAGCGTATTCATCAGGAAGTGCGGATTGATTTGATACATAAGCTTTTCGATTTCTAAATCTGCCCGCTTCTTTTCTTTCAGCTCCACTTCCTCAATCAATTCGGCTATTCGTTTTTTCATATGCTGTAGCTGGTCCAGAAATTCATCAAATTCAGGAATATTGGTTGGTTCAGACTTGAATTGAAAATTATTTGTAGTAATAGCTTGAATTTCCGAATCGAATTGCCGTATTGGCTTATAGACCATTTTTCGGAGAAGGAATGCAATTGCTAAACTAAACATACCGAATATGACAGCTAGTATGAGCATCTGCGTAATCCATATTGTCTTTTCCTCGTTGTATTCCCCACTTGATATTAAAGAAACCATACTCCATCCCTGGTCACTTTCCGTTCGAAACCAGTAGTATCCTCCGATTGAACCAGAGATATCTCCTGTTACGATTTCGTCGAAATAATCATCTACAGCAAACAAACTGTTGAGTTCGCTATAGGCAATTCTCCCATCTCCATCAAGCAGAAGGAAGAATGAGTTATTGACCTGTTGATTAGCTTTCAGCATGTTTTGGGTCAGACTGAAACTTGATTCTATATAGAGCTGCACAGAATCATTATCCGGTATGTTTACTTCCTTTGATATTGATACTACATATCTCGTATTTAAGGGATTGTTGCTAATATGGGGGCCGTAGTATGTGATGCCACTATACTTACCGATGACCGGCAGTTCATCAAAAGAGAAATCTTGTCTAACCGGCATATTGCGGAATACAGGCCGCCCGCCATTATCAACGTACATGGTCAAGCCGGCTGTTGAATTCGTATAAGATATGTAATCCAGTTCTGTTTGAATAGCTTCATTCAATGAAGTTAATTCTGCAGGATCATCCGTTTCCTGTAGATCCTTTAACTTTAAAGCGAGACTGCTTGGATAGACAAACTGATGGGAGATTTGAGCAAGGTCGTTCATCGTGTTAGATAGCGATAATTCCGTATGTTTCAAATGGCTGAACGCCCCGTCCTCCAGTTTATTTTCCAAAATCGTATAAATGGCGTTATAGGAGAGAATAACAGCACAAAAAAACGGGATAAAAGCGGCCAATGTAAATAAGTAGACAATTCTTTTTCGTAAAGTGAGATTTTTATAAAAGTTAGTAAACTTTTGAAGCACCTTCATCCCCCATTTTCCTTAGCTGCTGCCATCCTGTTATACAGTCTCTGCTCTCGTTTGTTTAATCTGAATTTTATTAAAAACAACCTCTGAACCGTACATGAAAATGAGCGCTGTAATACTTGCGAAGAAAAAAATTAGAAAGCCGGTGTAAAAAAAGCCTGTCACCATTATTATCCACAGAATGATGATGCCACATGCATAGTGCGGATAGGAAGCGGCGATATAAAAGGCATACTTATAGACTTCATTTATATCGACATTGTAATGAGAAAGCACCGGGAATAAATATAAACTATAGAAACTTACCACGATCAACCCAATGACCGCCAGTACCGTAACCACTAAACTAATCGAGCTGGTACTCCCTAACGACCAGTTTAATACAATTATACCAGTTGCAAAAAATGGAACAACCGACCACCCCAATTTATTGGACTTGATAAAGTTTTGTTTATATTCCGACCAGAACTTTCGTAAAACTGGGGTGGACCGATCCTGTATCCAGAGCCGGACAAGTGCAAAAGTGGCAGCTGTTGCCGGAAAAATCCCCAACAGCCCCAACCCCATCAGGGTGAATACAAACCATAGTACATTTAAATAAGCTAAGCGAGCAATCCATAGAGTTATCTGGTAAACAAAGGTTGTTAAACCGTAAAGACCCATATTATCTCTCCTTTATTTCACTGCACCGCTTAAAATATTGTTCACCACTTTTTTCTCGAAGATGATGTATAGAATCAACAAAGGCAGAATGGTCACAATCGTGAATGCCAATACCATCGGCCAGTCCTGCATGCCCATACTATCCTTCAACATGAACAGTTGATAGGGCAATGTCCGCATTTCCTGAGAAGAAGTAAAAGCAAGTACGAACGGAAATTCATTCCAAGCCTCACGCAAGGAGAAGATACTCACGGTGATGATCGCCGGGAGTGAGATCGGAATGACAACATGCCAGATGATCTGCCACGGCTTTGCTCCATCTATAGATGCTGCTTCTTCCAGCGCTTTCGGGATCACTTTGAAGAACCCAGCCAAAATCCATGTGGCCAACGGTACAGCAGTAGCTGTATAAGTCAGTATTAATGCCAGATAAGTATCCAAGAAACCCAAGAATGCAATTCCAGTAAACAATGGAACGATGATACTTGCCCTTGGAATAATTCGTGGAACTAAAATTATAATTAACAAAATGTGCCGGAATTTAAATGCATAGCGTGCAAAAGCATAGCCAGCCAGAATACTAATAAAAACGGATATAATGGTAGTCGTCACTGCCAGAAACACACTGTTAAATAAGTAACGCCAAAAGTTATCGTATTCAAACACCCGGATATAATTATTGAAATTGAAGCTTTCAGGAATCAAACTGACGGGGGTTTGATATACTTCGGTTGCTTCTTTAAAGGATGCAGACAATGCCCAGATTAACGGGACAATCGTCCATACTAGTAGTACAAATAACGGTATCCAGTACCATTTTTTTCCTATCCAATATTTAATGTTGAACAAAAACCCTGTATTCGTCACTTTTTATCCCTCCCTGATCATTAGTCTGCGCTGCCGATTTTAAATACTTTCAGGTAAATCGCACTAGTTAACACATTGAAGAACAAGATGATCACCATAACCGTACTTCCTAAAGAATACTGCAATTCATCAAATGCTACATTGTACATAAACAGAGCCATTACTTCGGTTGCCCTGCCAGGACCTCCATTGGTCAACGGCAAGATAACGTCAAACATGTTAAAGCTTGCAAAACTTAACCAAATCAAGCTAATCCCCATCATCGGAGCAATTAATGGAAGGATGATATTTAAGAGGATATGGGGTTTACGTGCCCCATCAATTTTCGCCGCATCGAACAATTCTGTATCGACGCTTTGGATACCGGACAGTAACACCAACGTGGCAAACGGACATACGAACCAAACATTCGCTAAGATGCAAACAATGAGCGCCCAGACAGGATCAGCTAAAAAGTTAACCGTATTAAGTCCCATTGTAGATAAAATCAGGTTGATTAACCCTACATCCCCACTGAATAAGAATCGGAACATGATCGCCGTTGCAATCCCGGAAATTAAATAGGGAACTAAAGACAATGCTTTAAAAAAGTTGCTTCCTCTTGTACATTTATACAAACTCAATGCAAAAGCGAGGGATAGAGCTAAACCTAAAGCTACACTGCCAAACACAAAAATTAAGGAAACAACCAAAGAATTTATAAACGTTGCATCCGTAAATAAGTTCACGTAATTTTGCAGTCCAACAAATGGTGCTTCTGCAAATGAGAATTGAATATCGTAAAAAGACATCAACAAGCCTGCCACAATCGCATAGCCCAATACACCAATGACTATCGCAATAGCCGGCAAGATTAGAAGATAAGGAATCAATTTCTTCTTCAATTTGAGACCTTTGTTCTTTTTGGCCATCTCACCTTTCTGTGCTAACTGAGTTGATGACATAGGAACCCCCTCTTTTCATTTATAATATGGCAGGAGAAGAGAATAAGCTTTATCAAAGCAATCTCTCCTCTTCTCCTTTCAATGGAACGTCTTAATTATCAAGTGCATCCAGCTCTGGCTGGAATTCTGCTGCGAGGTCGGCAGGATCCCTGTCAGGATTTTGCAAAGCTTCCTGTTGAATATCTAACAAAACATTCATAACTTCACCTTGATTGATATGAGAAGGCATGATAATGGTATTCGCAAATTCTTCTTCAAAGTCTGCTGCCCATGGTTTTGCTTCCTGATACTCTTCACTGGACATTACTTCCACATTCGTAGTCGGTTGGTAACGTTGGGCAACTTCTGAAACAATCTCCGTATCGCTAAGATACTTCAGGACCTCCATCACTTCTTCCGGATGCTCAGTCTTCGAACTTACCATCATTGGCCATCCCCAAATTTCGTGGACGTTCTTATCTTCAGCGCCTGGACGTGCTGGCTGCGGAGCAGCTGTCCATTCTTCCCCATAACTCATCTCTTCCTGAATCAGTGGGAAGATATTGTCACCAATAGGGGCCATTGCTGCATTCCCCCCGATGAAAGAACCTCTCATTTCTCCTGATGACCACGAGATAGCGCTCGGATCAATTAACTCTTCTTTCATTAAGGTCTGATAGAAATTGATCAAATAATGTCCAGCCTCAGAATCAATGACTGGCAGTCCGGTCTCCGTATATTCTCCTCCCATAGAAACAAACATTGAACTGAACCACCAAGCAGGGTGTTCACGTCCGCCTACAAGGGCATACCCCTCATGCTCGTCTGTGTCCAATTCTCTCGCTGCATCCAATAACTCATCGTACGTTTCTGGTATTTCCAATCCAGCTTCCTCAAACCAATCCTTGCGGTAAACATGCCAGTAAGGTCCTACGTGGATGCCCATACCGTAAACTTCTTCTTCCCAGCTTGCTATATCCCAAGCCTGGCTAAGTATTTTATCAAATGTTTCCGAATCGTTTTCCTCCCACTCTGACACGTAATCGGATATGTCCATCAACGCTCCTTGAGAAACCATTGTCCCTACGTTGTCATGAAAAACTTGGACGATATCCGGCTCATTATCGGCAGTGTGATTTCTCATAAAGTCCGAGACCGCTTGTTCCAATGGCACTACATCTGCTTCTACTTGAATGTCAGGGTGTTCTTCATGAAATTTCTCAAAGTTATCTTCCGGGATAAAATCCTCTCTTCCAAACCATATCTTCACAACTTTTTTCCCGTCTTCATTTTCACCTGAAGATTGATCATCTCCGCCACAGGCAGCCAAAATAGAAATAACAAGTATTAACATCAATGAAATCCATACTCTCTTTCTGTTCATGTTTCAACCTCCTCCTGTAAATTGGAACGAGCGTTACATAAGCTGACAGCATCCGATTAAACTTGCTCTTCCCGTCACTTTCTGAACATCACTTGCAGGAATTACATGAACCCCCTTCGTTCAATTTGTATTTTACACTTATAATCTTACCAATAATAAAACGCTTACATTTATGACGAAAAGGTAAGATAGGGTAGAAATATGTATCTTTTAAACGAAAACTAAAAATCAAGAAGCCAAGTGTCTCACTATTGGAAATCATTTTTCTCCCTGCGGGCCGGTTTCCTGTATTCACTTGGAAGCATGCCGATTTGCTGTTTAAATATTTTGCTAAAATACTTCTCATCCAGATAGCCAGTTTGTTCAGAGATCCATTGAATCGATTCATTTGAGTTTTTCAACATTTCTTTTGCCTTATTCAAACGTCTCTCTTTCAAATATTGGTGAAAAGACTGGCCTGTAATATCTTTAAAACACTTATTAAAATAACTCCTGCTCATACTCACTTTCATAGCAATGTCCTCAGCAGTAATGGGTTCGCTTACATTCTCTTGAATAAGTTTGACAGCGTTCAGGATGCTCTTCACAACATCGTTGGCATAGTTCTTTCCAATAGATAACAGCGCAATTTCACGAAAATTGTTCAACCATTTTTCTACCTCATGCCAGTGATCAAACGGCTCAGGATGATCCCTGCGGGAAGCCGGGATATAAGAATATCTCATGTTCCATTCATCCGCAAACTCGATCAACAATTGATACAAGTGATGCCTCGGTAAACGTCTGTGCTGTAGTTCTTGCAGGGTCTCTTCAAATTGCTGTTGATCAATAATCCAGTCAAGTTCTAATAATTTTTTCCTCAATTTATAAGTGTGCTGATGAAAGATATCGTTTTCCCCTTCAAAATCGGCCACCGTTTTGACCTGTCGGTTTGTTTCCTTATGGCTGTCATAAAAAAACAGATTATCTTTATAGTCAATCAATAGTCTATGAACCTGGTTTTTAAATTGATTTCGAATATTATGTATTTCTACCAATAGGAAATCGTCAGTACTATCTAATTCCTGCCAAATTTCTTCAAGGGAAGCGTTTTGCTTGGGAACCAAAAGTATAATTTGTTCATCGATCTTTTTAAGGTTACTTATCAGTTTAAGCCTGCTGTCCTCCAACCATTCTGTATTTGTAAAGGGTCTTCTTCTATAAACGACTATACCCGTATCCACATCAAAATTAGACATTTCAGATTCTACTTGATGGTTTGATTCTTTCAAAATTCTCTGATATATACGCTTTAAGATTTCATCAAAGTTTTCCTTCTCCAATTGAACTTTCGTAATAAAATCTAGCGCTCCCAGTCTCAACGCTTCTTGGACATATTCAAAATCCTGATGAATGGTAAGGATAGCAAAAAATATATCGGGGTATTTTTGCCGAGCAATTCTCATAAACTCAATTCCCGACATAACCGGCATATTTAAATCGGTAAAAATCAAGTCCACTTTTGTCTGTTCAAGAAACTCCAATGCCTTCTTTCCGTTACTAGCTTCACCGACCACACGCATATGAAAATCGTTCCAAGGCAAAATAGATATAAGTCCTTTCCGGACTAATTGATCATCTTCTACAATCAACACTCTAATCAAAATAATCTCTCCCTTTTTGAGGTCTAAGGTAATTGGCAAAGCAAAAAAATTTGGTTGATTACCTATTATTATAGCAAAAACAAAAAGGTATAAGATTCTCCATGGAAAGAGAATTTTATACCTCAGTATTTTTACTTGGATGCTGTTTGTTACAAAATGATTATAGCACAATTCAGCAAAATATCTGATTATCTAATGTTATTTACGAAACTCTTTCAACTCTTGATTTAAAGCTGCTGTACTTCCATAGACTTTTCTATAAATCTCATAAAGTCTACGATACTTTTTCACGCTCTCCTTATTCGGTTTAAATACCTGGTTCTTCTCCAGAAACCGGTCTGCACAGGCTTCAAGTGATTCGTACCATCCGCAGCCAACCCCGGCCAGCATAGCTGCTCCCATGCCAGGCCCTTGTTCTGTTTCTAGTTTAATAATATCTGCATCAAAAATATCGGCCTGAATTTGCATCCATAGCTCGCTTTTCGCACCACCGCCGACAGAGAAGATGGTATCGATTTTCTTACCATTTTCCCTGAATATATGGATAGACTCGTTTAACGAAAAAGTAATTCCTTCTAGTACCGCTCTGACAAAGTCTCCTAATTTATGGGAATCAGACATGCCGATGAAACTGCTCCGGATTACCGCATCTGCATAGGGAGTACGCTCACCTGCCAGATAAGGAGTAAACAGTAAGCCGTTAGAACCAATGGGGACTTGGTTGGCCTCTGCCAACAATTCCTCGAAATCCTTCCCTTCTGCAAACACTTCCTTGAACCAAGATAAGCTATGGCCCGCCGATAAAGTAACACCCATTGTATAATAGGCGTTTTCTTTCGCATGATTGAAATAATGCACTTTTCCTTCAAAATCCAAATCGGAATTCTCTTCATAGGATAAAACCACACCAGACGTTCCAATACTGGCAAGTGTTTTACCTTCTGATAAGATCCCTGATCCTATCGCCCCACAAGCATTGTCTGCGCCACCTGCGAATACTCTAGTCTCCTTTGTTAAACCGGTATCTACTGCAAGCTCCTCGGTAATGGTTCCTACTAACTCATGTGATTTAACCAAAGGTAAACAAATTTTGGGATCAATATCCATTATGTCACAAAGCTCTTCGCTCCAAGATTGGCTGGCCACATCTAGCAAGAGTGTCCCAGCAGCATCAGAGCATTCCATGTGCAGCCGGCCTGTGAAACGGTACCGTACGTAATCTTTTGGCAATAAGAAGGTTGCAGCTTGCTCATACTTGTGCGGTTCGTTTTCTTTCACCCACAAAATCTTCGGAAGGGTAAACCCTTCTAAAGCTGGATTCTTAGTGATCTCTAAAAGTTTCTTCTCCCCAATGGCATCATAAATATGCCGGCATTGATCGGTTGTTCGTGTATCGTTCCATAAAATCGCATTACGTAATACTTGATGTTCATCATCTAATAGTACCAACCCATGCATTTGTCCGGAAAAACTAAGGCCTTCAATGTCGTTGATATCTCCGTCAAAATGATCTACCAGTTCAGAAATGGCAGCTATAGTTTGGATGACCCATTGCTCAGGGTCTTGTTCGCTATATCCCGTTTTTTCTTGAATCAAGGGGTAAGATTTAGAAGTTTCCTTATGAATCTCCCCGTTTTGGTTAACTAACAACACCTTAACTGCACTTGTTCCTAAGTCGATACCTAATACATATTTCACAATTGTTTCTCCTCTCTTAATCCCCTCTTTGTGCCGGAGTCCAGCAGTTTATGTACAGGGATGATTTGAATTTGATAGTTTCATCGTCAGTTTGTGTTCTAAAGTGTCTTACTTTTTCACATGAATGGTCTCCTCTCTTCTTGCTTTTTCGTTTTTTGTAACCCTTTGCAAAATTAGGTGGTTAACATTGCAGAAAAGATATCGCTGAAAAGTGGATCGTTCTGTAATAGGGTTGTTCTATGGTTCTACACTATATAACAATCGTTTGGGAATCAAGTGGCTGTTTTGGTTTGAATCAACCTGTAATACCGAGTTAATTTTCATCGGCTGAAAAAGTCATTAGGCTTATAATCCATGGCTCCATATCGTAATGAATCCTTTTTTATCAAAATACCGAGTTCTTAAGAAAATACCCACATGTAAAAAAACGCTTACTTGATGCCGCCCATGGATTCTCCTGCATAAATAGCTATAAATAAAGTTTAATTAGTCGGTACCTTGA
>NZ_JBHSZV010000048.1:0-44179 GCF_042663045.1 Halobacillus seohaensis
TCCGGCGAGTTAGATGAAATGTTTGATAAAAGGTACGGTCCCCCAGCCAACAACTAAAAAACTTGATGTTTAACATAGGAGAACCTTCCTTGATTTACACAGACTTCTTGACACTACCCATCTAACCCGCGTATCCCACAGGAGTCTCCCCCTTCCCCACCGCCCCTTGCCGTATGTTTCTATCGAAATCGTGCCGTTCTACCGTCCCTGTTAAAGTATGAGATATCTGACATAACGCCAATTGAAGCCTGATACAGATCAGGGGATATGGCCATCACAGTTTAAGCCATTTAGATAAGTTAAAAATCGGGTGTGATAACGTGTTTATATGAAGGGTAGGAGATTACCTGTTGCATCCCCCATGCTCCGATGAAAAGCAATGGAATCGCCATTCTTTTATTGAATAACCGGGCGCTTTAAGCGATGGTACAAATACCCTCCAACACAATTTTCACTCATAAGGAGTATTTTCACTTGAAACACCATATCTGATGCTTCCGTTTTCCTCACGAAAGCAAGAAGGTCCGGGAAATCGCAAGACTCCTGTGGGATGAACATGATCGGTGAGATCCCGCAAGGCGTAGCCTGAGGAAGCTCACCACATGCCCACGGAAAGCGAGTGATTTCTCGGACCTTCTAACGCCATCCTTTGTAACGGAAACCACCGTATAAATCAGGACAATGATTAACAAATGTTTTGTTATTAGAGGCTGCAATTCACTATAAATTGGGGATGATAATTTCCAGTAAAGTGTGTCAGTTATTTTAGCAGAAACTGTTTCATTTTAAATGACGGTCACAGACGGGGAAACGGCAATATGAAACGTTGCTGATGGAAGTTATGGCATTTATTTTTGGCTTCTTATACATCAGCCCATTCTATATTCCATATTTTTGATGGAACAAAAATTAACAACAGGGTTTAATACAGCCTTAGTTTAAAGAGAATGTAATGGTCATATAGGTGACAGCTTGTTCATAGAATAGTTATAAATGAATGGACAGGGAGGATTCAACATGATCTTAGGTCTTCCAGTATGGGTATTCTTTTGTATCATATTTATCTTTGTAAGTGGACTTATGGCATTTCGAGCTATGAGAACAGAACAGAAAATTGAACAACAGTTTATTGAGAAAGAGGGGCGAGTATACTTGTCTCGAATGAAAGAAGAAAAAGTGAAAAGAGACAAAGAAAAAAGTTCATCCGTAGTAAGACAAAAAGCAAGGTAGACAACTTATGTCGACCTTGCTTTTTTTAGTATATTATTCTTCTGTATTTTTTTCGTCTGCTGCTTCCCCTTCGGCAGGTTCAGTTTCTTGTTCAAAAAGATTTTCAAATTCTTCAATTTTAACGCTGATTTCTGCATCCTGCATCATTTCGTTAACTTGAGATTGCAATTGTTCTTGACTGATTTTTTGGCTGACAAGTGTACGTTTAATCTCATCCTTGGAATCTTCAAAAGACTCAACATCTTCAGCCTCGCGCTTGTCTGTTACTTTAATAATATGGTAACCGAATTGTGTTTGAACAGGATCGCTTACTTCATCCACTTCTAAATTATAGGCTGCTTCTTCAAACTGAGTATCCATAGCCCCTGGACCAAAAAAGCCAAGTTCTCCACCTTGTGTAGATGTTCCGTCTGTAGAATACTCACTGGCTAAGTCTGCGAAACTTTCGCCCTCTTCAAGTTTAGTTTTTACTTGATTGGCGGTTTCCTCATCTTCTACAAGAATATGGCTAGCCTCAATTTCAGTTTTCATGCGCTCGTAATGAGCTTTCATTTCCTCTTCAGTAATGTCAACATTTTCTGCGGCTGCCTGTTCTTGAAGTAAGCTTAAACGAATTAATTCTTTAAACTCGTCCTCATCAGAAAATCCCTCTTGTTGAAGCACCATCTCAAATTGATCACCATATTGCTCCTTCAATGCCTCTAATTCTTTATCTACTTCCTCATCGGAAATTTCATAGTTATTTTCAAGTACTTTATTCATTACTAGTTGTTGTAAAACTTCTTCCCCTGAGGAGCTTTTTAACTCTTCATAAAATTCTTCTTTTGTTATGTTTCCACCATTTGTTTCTACGACTGTTTCCGAATTATTTTCTTCAGATGAACAAGCCGCTAGTGTAAACAAACTTGCAGCAAGCAAAGTCGTTAGTGTTATTTTTTTCATTTCTCGTACACTCCTCAAGCTTATGTTTTATGTCCATGAATTAATATAACATATTTGGCCTTAACTATTCTATATATAGGAAAGAAATTAGCTAGTAGTTAGGTTGTTGCCCATTCAGATTGTTAATAAAGGCATATGATGTGTTATGTCTTAAGCATGGGGGTGAAGTTATGGGTTATGGATATGGTGGAGGCTTTGCGTTAATCGTCGTATTGTTTATTCTACTCATCATCGTAGGTGCTGCTTGGTTCTAGAATGAAATAAAACAGGCTATGTCAAAGCATAGCCTGTCTGTTACATATGATTGATTACATCTACGTAGGAAGTAATCAATAAAATCGTAATGAGAATATTAATGGTTCTAAATACTTTAGGTTGTTTTTCATTAGACATTTTAGTTTTCAAACATAAGGAATGTGTAAGAGAATTAAATATGAATAAAACAATGAGTCCATATATGACAAACAAAATTGATACGATTGTAAAAACCTCCTTTATTCCCTATGAGACTACTTTATCAAAAAATCCTTAAATTGAACAGAAGAAACCCTCATATGAAAAATAGCGCTCTCATATAAGAGAGACGCTATTTTTTTAGTTTAAATTTCTTGGTTGCGAACTAATATATCATAGCCTTCTTTGGCATTCTCAATAACGCACTTCCTTGGAGCTCTTATAAATTGATTTAAATATAAAAAGTCGCTAAAGGATAAACCGATATTCACAGATGCAAAGATTACTAGGTAAGCAAAATACCCTGGGAAAACTACGCTCATCATAAGAGCAGGCAACGTAATAAAGAAAGTTGGTGCTATAGCTATTAAAATAGAAGTTTGTTTTGATAATTTAGATTTGCATTGATATGAAAATGTTGGAGTAAATCTATTTTTAATTTTGAATTTAACCCGAATACGTTTATAAAAAAGTAATAAAGGTAAAATATGCATGAGTCGATGCATCGAAGGGAGAAAGAATAAGATTACCAATAAGGGTAAAAATCCGTGATCCCTAACATCATGTGTACCATGTAATATAGAAAAAGGTAAATAAAGAACTAAAAAGGACAATAATCCTGTTAGAAATGACATGAGATAAACACGGTTAATACCGAATTGCTTATTGATGTTTACTGTTTTCCAGCAATTCATCTTAAAATCCCCCTTTGCTATAAAAAATACTATGAATACATTTGGAAAATCGAGTATGATGGATAGTGCTAATTCTTAGTGGCACAAAGGGAATAATAGTATGTTTCACGGTAAAAAGCAATAGGTTTTAAGGAAAAAGATACAGATAGTTTTAAAAGTCATCTTAAAGTGCATGGTGACGGGATTTATTTAGTAGGTAAGGAGGGGGAAATCGTGTCGAAAATTGAAGGTTTAAAAGGAAAAGAATTTCACTTGAAGTTACTCCTTCAAATAGATGAAATGAGTCAATATCCTTTTACCAAATTAGTAGTTGAACATGGCCTGTCAGAAAAAGAATACGAACAAACAATTGAGCTTGTTAAAGAACTTTATTATACATATTTGGAAGAACTCGGGGAAGGATACATCCATCAAGAACATTTATTATTTCACTTTGCAGGAATGCTGAACTATAAATTACCCGTAGAGAAAACATTTATAGCTATGTACGAAGAGCAAATTTATCCTGGACTTATGGCGAAATTTATCGAATGGACAACTTATAAAAGGTAGCCCTCCCATATAAAATGAGAAGGCTACTTTTTAAGAACTCTTGCTACTTTTGTAAATGTTTAGGTCGGTTGTTTCCTCGGAAATAGTGCTATCTTCTTCAATGCTCTGTAGGGATCGCTCCAAAATTTCCATATATTCATCACCATAGATCTCTTTAATGAGTGCTGATAAATCTAGAAATTCAGGTAGTTTTCCGTACATTTCAGTCATAGGAAGAACACCACGTAGCACTGAATTATTATTAGGTTCATACTCATTTAGAGTATCTTCTAATAAGCTAGTTCCTTCAGTTGTCAATTCGATGTACGTATTTCTCTTATCATTTTCACGTTTAGAAAACTGTAACAACCCCCGTTCCTCTAACTTCTTCGAAAAGTTAAAGGAAGTAGATACATGCATAACACCATATTTAGATATCTCTGATATGCTTGCACCTTCTAGATGATAAGCAATCCATAATATATGATGTTCGTTTATGTTTAACTTAAAAGGCTTGATCCATTCTTGCCAGTCTTTTTCAATCGCTTTCCAAAGCGCCTTTGATAATTGAGCCATTTTATGACTATAGAAAATAGCTTCTTGCTTGGAAATTTTATCTTTCATACTTCCCACCCTTTCTAGGGTAAAGGTTATTTCACATAGAAACCGTCGAATTAGCTAATAGTAATAATAGTCTCTCCGAAAACTTTTACTTACTCTCTATTGTAGTAAAAATTCAAAGTATTTCAAGATTTATTGTTTTCCAATAGTATTTTTATAAAAAAATTCGCTTTTCATTAGTGAAATAAGCTTATTGATCTGTAATTGCTGGATCAATCTTTTTGAACGCTTTCATAATTTCTTTATTAAAACCAATCATTTGATCTAGTCGATCTTGTAGAAATCTTGATTGTGGTTCTTCATGGGAGGGGGGAAGAGTGTTTTGAATCGCATGCAAAGATGCTGATTGGGTATGGGAGGCATCGATCCATTTTTGAATATAGGAAGTCATGAATTTTTTATAAAGCTTTTCATCTGCTTGATAAAGGTCTTTCCTTACTCCTTTAATCCATACTCTTTCTACAAGCCCCTGATCAGATAAACTGCGAATTCCAGTACTTATAGAAGTTTTGCTTTTTCCTAAAGCCTCACTCAACTCTTCTAGGGTCATTGGTTCATCATGCAAGTATAGGGCTACGAACAACCTAGAATCTGATGGTGTTAAGCCAAACATTTCTAATGTTTTCGAAAACTCATGGATGATATTTGTTTGTATGTTTTCTAGTGTTTGGTCTTTATTCATTCCCATTAAGAACCTCCTTAATAATCTTCATCAATACGTTACTATATTTGATAATAATAAAAAAATATAAGGGATGGTTGAAAAATGAAGGATTTTGTAGAAAAATGGAGATTAATGGACGGAAAACTTCATTCAGTTCAAACTGTATGCAATATTTGAACTAAATTAAAAGTATTTATGGTTTGAACTTGGTGTTGCATTTAAGGTACAGTAGGTAAAGTGTCATAAGGAACGAAGTCATAATACAAATTTACTATTAGGATTAAGAGGTGAAAGACGTGCCGATCATTCAGGTGAAAAATTTATCTAAAATCTTTGGGAAAAATGCTAAAAAAGCAACCAAACTTTTGGATGAAGGCTATTCAAAAGATGAAATATTAGAGAAAACAGGAAATACGGTTGGAGTTAACCGTGCGTCCTTTGACGTGGAAGAAGGAGAGATCTTTGTTATCATGGGTCTTTCTGGGAGTGGTAAATCAACCCTAGTACGACTCATTAACCGATTAATAGAGCCAACTGAAGGCAGCGTGTTAATCGATGGAGATGACTTGGCGAAGGTTGATAGTAAAACTTTGCGAAATGTTCGTCGTGAAAAATTAAGTATGGTATTCCAGCGTTTTGCTCTATTTCCGCATCGTACCATTCTTGAGAACGCTGAGTTTGGTTTAGAAGTTCAAGGATTGGATAAGGAAAAACGTAAGAATAAAGCGCAAGAGTCTTTAGAAATGGTAGGACTCGGACAGAACATCAATCATTTCCCAAGACAACTATCAGGCGGAATGCAGCAAAGGGTAGGTCTTGCCCGTGCATTAGCAAATGATCCTGAGGTTTTATTAATGGATGAAGCTTTTTCTGCACTAGATCCTCTTATTCGTAAAGAAATGCAAGATGAATTGTTAGAACTTCAGGTAACTATGAAGAAAACAATACTGTTTATTACTCACGATTTAGATGAGGCATTAAGAATTGGTGATCGTATAGCTTTAATGAAAGATGGACGTATTGTCCAGATTGGAACTCCTGAAGAAATTCTGGTTAATCCAGCGAATGAATACGTTGAAAAATTCGTTGAGGATGTAGATCGTTCTAAAATATTATCAGCAGAAAACGTTATGAAACGTCCTGAAACTGTTGATATTGAAAAACATGGACCGAGAACAGCATTGGAGCGTATGCGTAAAGAAGGTCTTTCAAGCATCTACGTAACTGATGCTAAGAGAAATTTATATGGATATGTAACAGCAGATGATGTATCTGAAGCGACTAAGCAAGATGTTAAAGAATTGAAGTCGATATTAAGAACGGATGTTCCGAAAGTTCAAAAAGATACAACGATGCATGATATTTTTACAATTATTCATGATGCTCCTGTACCTGTCGCAGTTGTTGAAGGAGAAAAGTTACTTGGCATTATTGTGCGTGGTACTGTTATTGCGGCATTAGCTGGAAATGAGGTGAACATAAATGGAACTGATTCCTAAATTACCAGTTGCTGATTGGATTTCAGCTGGTACAGAGTGGATAACAGATACATTTGGATTTTTATTTGATTTTGTTAAAGAAGACTTTGGAGATTTTATTGAATTTGTTGCTGAAGGTTTATTAATGCAGGTCCCGATTTGGTTATTTATTTTAGCAATAGGAGCCATTGCATTCTTTATCTCTGGTAAAAAGATTGGCTTAACT
This sequence comes from Halobacillus seohaensis, assembly GCF_042663045.1. Classification (NCBI taxonomy): domain Bacteria; kingdom Bacillati; phylum Bacillota; class Bacilli; order Caryophanales; family Bacillaceae; genus Halobacillus; species Halobacillus seohaensis. Next base: position 6,841 of record NZ_JBHSZV010000048.1, read on the forward strand.
CTATTTTCCATAGTTGGTTTATGGTTTATACAGAACCAAGAATTATGGGAAGAGTTAATGAATACATTCACTCTCGTAATTTTCTCTAGTATTTTATGTGTCATTATAGGTGTGCCGTTCGGTATTTGGATGGCTAAGAGTACAATTGCAGAAAAAATCTTAAGTCCGATACTTGACTTCATGCAGACGATGCCGGCATTTGTTTACTTAATTCCTGCCGTTGCATTCTTTAGTATTGGTATGGTTCCTGGGGTATTTGCTTCTGTTATTTTTGCAACGCCTCCAACTGTACGTTTTACGAACCTTGGGATTAGACAAGTTTCCCATGAATTAATTGAAGCTTCTGATGCCTTTGGTACAACAGGTGTGCAGAAACTATTTAAAGTTCAACTTCCTATGGCTCAAAAAACAATCATGGCCGGAATCAACCAAACGGTGATGCTTGCCCTATCTATGGTTGTTATCGCCTCTATGATTGGTGCAAAAGGATTGGGGCAAACTGTTATTACAGGGCTTCAGCGTGCTGATGTAGGAACTGGATTTGTTGCTGGTTTAGGTATTGTTATATTAGCAATTATTATTGATCGATTCACACAGAATTTAAATACTCAACGTGGAGATCAAGCTTAATGTTTGTAAAGAGTCAAAATGACTCTGTTACAATAGATATTATTATTTATTTAGAAGGGGAGAGATTTACATGTTTAAATTAGACTGGAAACGTCTAGGTATCACTGCTGGACTTTCACTTACACTTATAGCTGCAGGCTGTGGCTCATCTGAAGAGGAAGGCTCTGGTGATGAGGGAAGTGAAGGAAATGAAGGGAATACTGAAGAAGAAGCAAGTTATGGTGAACAATTAGACTATACAATCACAGGTATTGAAGCAGGTGCAGGTGTTGTTGCTAGTGCAGAATCTGCTGTAGAAACTTATGACAATCTTGAAGGCTGGGAAGTAGCAACTTCTTCATCTGGTGCAATGGCTACAGAGCTTACTGAAGCTGTTGAAAACGAAGAACCAGTTATCGTTACAGGCTGGACACCACACTGGAAATTCGCTAAATTCGACTTGAAATATTTAGAAGATCCTGAAGGCTCTTTCGGGGAAGCTGAAGAAATTAAAACTATGGTTCGTCAAGGTCTTGAAGATGATCAACCTGAAGCCTACCAAATCTTGGACCAGTTTAATTGGACTCCAGCAGATATGGAAGAAGTTATGCTAGAAGTTGATGGCGGTGCTGATCCTCAAGAAGCTGCTCAAAACTGGATTGATGCAAATGAAGAAAAAGTAGCCGAGTGGACAGATGGAACGGAAGAAGTCGATGGCAATGAAATCGAACTAGTATATGTAAACTGGGATTCTGAAATTGCTTCTACAAACGTAATAGCTGAAGTAATGAAAGCCCAAGGTTTTGATGTAACCATTACAGCTCTAGATAATGGACCTATGTGGGAATCTGTTGCATCAGGAGATGCTGATGGAATGGTAGCTGCATGGTTACCAGCCACTCATGGTGATCAGTATGAAAGTAATCAAGATAGTATTGAAGACTTAGGAGCAAACCTTGAAGGTGCTAAGATTGGACTTGTAGTACCTAAGTACATGGATGTTGATTCAATCGAAGATCTACAGCCAGATAACTAAAGTATGAAATGAAAACCGTCTCTTTATGAGGCGGTTTTTTTGTTTTTAGTAGAGAGAACATACGAATGAAGAGACCAAATTGCATATGATTTGGTCTCTTATTGTTCCTTGTTATATCAACGATTATCGGTATTTAACATATAAATTAGCATACAAAATCAGAGATTGTGCTTGAATTCGAGATGTTTGTGTGAATGTAGGGGCTGCGGGAAACGGTTCGCTTTCCATGGGGCGGGCGCTGAGCCTCCTCGGACTTCGTCCTGTGGGGTCTCAGCTGTCCCGCACATCCCATAGGGGTCTCACCGTTTCCCTCCGCCCCTTTACCATATAAGTGTCTCGATACCCCTTCAAGAAAAGGTAGCCATTCCTAAGTTTGCATGCAAATCCTGATAGCGGGCGGTCCTATTAAAATCCTTGATATAGAGAGGTTCATTGCAATAGAACAAAGATAGTGGTAGATAGTCCTTCTGGGAAAGGGATTCGTTTCTCACACATCGAATGGGGGGCTTGGAATCTCACCGTTTCCTCACCACCCATCCTTTGCTTTTAATGAATGGCCCTACTGCCATGAGTCGTCTTCTGTGTTCGCTACACCATATGGAACAAGTGTGCAGTTGCAAACTCCCATCTATGAATAGCCTACAATGTGAAGAACCCATTACTGAGGTTTCCGTCTGCCTCACAATGGCAAGGAGTCTCGCGATTTCCCGGACCTCCAAACGCTTTCAACCATAACGGAAACAACATCTCTCGAAGCTGAGTCTTCAAGTAAAGAATGCTTTAGTTGAAGAAGAAAATATAAAGAAAAACGCTTGGATATTAAAATATCCAAGCGTTTTTCTTTACCAATTGTAATGTTATTTAGTATGTTAATTGGTTCGATAATTCTGTTGCTATTTTTCCCTCTACATATGTTTTTGTACTCCAAAACCGAACTATTTACCCAAAAACACATTGTTTTTTCCTGTCAAAGTGGAGGATTAAGTCCAATTTACCCCTAATTTATAAACCGAAAGTGGGGATGGAATTTTTAGGGATGCTTTTCTTAAAATTTATCGGACTTTTTCAGTGGTCTCGGCGTAGCCTAAGGAGGCTCACCACATGCCCACGGAAAGTGAGTGGATTTCCCGGACCTTCAAACGCCATTCTTTGTAACGGAAACCACCGGAATGGTCTACTGATTAAATGCTAAATACAAGGGGGGGACCTCGAGGCAGTCGTTTCATATCCCCATTTACCTAAACAAAAGTAGCGATTCCCTTTTTCTATGAATGGAGATTAACGAGTTCAGATAAGTAACTTACCTAATAAAGAACTCAATATGTTTTGTAAGAAAAATCAACAATAGGATTTAACTCAGCCTATAAATTTTTAAAAAAGAGAATGCTTCTAAGGTATTATCCTTAGAAGCATTCTCTTTATATATCTCAAAAACCTAATGCTTTACAACTTCATGGCTCGGCTGTGTTCCGTTTTCATCTTCATCATCATCATGATCTTTAACATCATTTTGTTCTATTTTTGTCTTCTCTTCTAGTTCTTTTAAGCTTTCTTCGATCTGTTCCAAATACTTTTGGATGTTTTTCTGATGGGGCTCAACTGTGCGCTTCCAGCTTTCTACAGAGTTTTTTACATCTTCTGATAGTTCCTTAACTAACTCTGCTCCTTCTTTAGAAGTTTGAGCGATCTGATCTTTTAGCTGTAGTCCCTCTTCTTTTAAACTTAAAACCGTTGTTTTTAAATTTTCGCTTTTCAATTTGGCGTTCTCTCTAAAGTCTCTCCCTGATGAGGGGGTACTAAGTAAGGTATAAGTTGCACCTGCTACTCCTCCCACAATAATTCCTATAACTAAAGATTTCGCATTTGCCATGAAAATACTCCTTTCAAAAACTTCACTATTATTATTTTCTCTTAATATGTACGTTTGAAACCTAAAAATAGAAAAAGAAATGAAAGAGACCGCTACATCAGTTAAAATAGCAGTCTCCTAAGGTGTTCATTTATCATTTAAAACTTGAGGAACCACTGCGTTATGACAGGCTCAAAGATTGGGTGCTATTCGTTCTTTTCATAATAGTCTGGGCAATAGGATAAATAACAATCATAACTAGTGTGTTTACTACTGCAGTAGGCAGTACCACTGTGGCAAACATGATACCAAAGCTTGCTTCCATCATTCCGATAACAAAAAGCACACAACTTAAAAAGATTGTACCACTAATCAACGTACCGATGGCCGTTAATACAGGAGCTGTGGCTTGCTTTAAAACTTTTCGCAGAAAAAGAAATAATCCGAAAAAGGCTAATGCTGTTAAAGGTTTATCTATCAGGTTGGCTAATTGGCCACCAGGAACCGTAGTAGTTAAAGCGGAAATTAGTCCTGTTGCAATAGATAGCACTAAAACATAGGGTAGCTTTGGAAATAAGATTATTCCTAAAAACATCATCGCCAACATCATATCTGGTCGCATTCCTAAGAAAAACGGTGGAACAACAGCATGAAGCACGGCACCCATACCAACTAGTAATGAAAGCATAACTAAAACACGAGTATTCATTTTTATTCTCTCCTCATCTCGACTAAACTCAACTATATTTACATCCCAAACGTATCCTTATGATCGTTAGCGAATGTATGCAGTAATTATAGCAAAAACTTATGATACAATCTATGGCTATTTAATATTTTGACTGATCTCTTGAGCGATCATTTGCAAATCATCATTTGTATAATCGTCTGTGTGCACCGTCCAATTAGGCTCAAAACCATCATTATCACCGTAGCGTGGAATGAGATGGATATGCAGGTGGAAGACAGATTGTCCTGCAGGCTCTTCGTTGTTATTTAGTAAATTTAAACCTATAGGGTCATAAGCAGATTTAATGGCATTAGCTACTTTAGGAACACGTGAAAAAAATTGTTCAGCTACTTTTTCGTCAGTTTCATAAATATCTTTTGTATGAGTTTTTGGTATGATTAAAGTATGTCCTTTTGTTACTTGACTGAGATCAAGGAATGCATAAACATCATGGTCCTCATATACTTTAGCTGAAGGGATATCTCCATTAATGATTTTGCAAAAAATACAGTTATTATCGTGACTCATTGTCCATTCACTCCTTTTAATTCTTTGTATAATTGTACCACATTTCCGTTGTTTTTCTCGATTATAAACCTTCATATAGCATATAAGTGTCAGCTTTATCAAATTATGATAGAATTTTAACAGAAGCAGTTACCGGAAAGAGGGATGAACTTGAACTCACTTTTACATATAGATGACCTTCATGGAGGTTATACCCATAAAAATGTGTTACACGGGATTTCGTTTGATGTTTTTCCAAATGAAATTGTCGGTCTTATTGGTTTGAACGGAGCTGGAAAAAGTACAACGATTAAACACGTTATTGGAATGATGCAGGGGAAAAAAGGTAGGGTTGCCATAAATGGAACCACTTTTGACGAAAATCCTGAAGGGTATCGTCAACAATTAGCCTATATTCCTGAAACGCCTATTTTGTATGATGAACTCACTTTATATGAACATCTACATTTAACAGCGATGGCTTACAACATCCCAGAAGAAGCGTTTAAGAAGCGATTAGAACCACTATTAAAGGAATTTAGACTCTCTAAAAAGTTAAACTGGTTTCCTGTTCATTTTTCAAAAGGAATGCGTCAAAAAGTAATGATTATGTGTGCGTTTTTAATTGAACCTGAGCTATATATAGTAGATGAGCCTTTTGTTGGTCTTGATCCTCTCGGTATTCAATCCTATTTAGAACTTATGGATGAAATGAAGGATAGGGGAGCGGGCATACTAATGTCCACACATATTTTGGCGACTGCAGAAAAATATTGTGATCGTTTTGTCATCCTTCATGATGGTGAAATCCGAGCCATGGGGACATTGAATGAACTTAGAAGCTCATTTGGTCGACCTTCTGCCTCGTTAGATGACATATATATTCAACTGACAAAGGAAGACGCCGATGATTAATGCACAAGAGTTTTGGAATCAGCGTTTTCAAGATCATCTGAAAGAAACCAGTCGTTATTTAAAATATATTTTTAATGGACATATTGCCATTGCGATGTTTTTTTTCATTTCAGCGCTGGCTTACTATTATCAACAATGGTTAATGGAACTTCCTGAAGATTTTCCTACAGCCTGGGTAGTTGGAATTGCTTTTGGTTTAATAGCGAGTTATAGCCCTGTACGTACGTTATTAAAAGAACCAGATTTAGTGTTTTTGCTTCCGGCTGAGTATCAGCTTGGTGATTATTTCAAACGTTGTCTTATCTACAGTTTTGTTATTCAACTGTATTTAATTTTGATTGTAGTGGCTGCAATTGGACCACTGTATTTTGCTTCCTATCCTGAATTAGGGATGAATCATTATTTATTAATGTTGATCGGTGTTTTGGTTGTTAAGCTTATTAATATGCTAGCCAATTGGTGGATGTTGAAGGAAAGAAACGCAAATGTTCGTCTGGGTGATCAGGTAGTAAGAAATGTTTTAAGTATTTGCATCTTCTTTTTCCTAGCACAAGGTGAATGGGGATTTGCTATTATCCTCAGCCTCTTACTGATTGGTGTGACTGTGTACATCTATTCGTTAGCTCGCAAAAAAGCTGGGCTTATTTTTGACTTATTAGTGATTAAGGATCAAGCGAGAATGCGGACTTTTTATCGAATTGCCAATATGTTTACGGATGTGCCACATTTAAGAAATACCGTGAAAAAAAGGCACAGTCTTGTCCGCTTACTGACGGCTGGAATCAGCTATAGGCAAGATGAAACGTTTACTTACCTTTATCGAATTACTTTTGTGCGTAGCAGTGATTATTTAGGGATGTATTTCCGCCTTATTGCGATTGGCGGTCTAGCCATATGGTTTGTTCCGAATCTTTGGGTTAAGATTGCGTTTGCGATTTTATTCTTATACTTGAGTGCATTTCAAATGATGTCACTTTGGAATCATCATCGTACGATTGTGTGGATGGACATATATCCAGTTGACGAAAAATGGAAACAAAAAGCAATGGTCACGTTCCTTAGGCAACTTATGCTTTTTCAAACGTTACTATTTACTATATTATTCATTATTCAGTGGAATTTGCTAGGTGCAATCATCGTTGCTATTGGTGGAACTTTGTTTAGTTTCGCTTTTATTCAAGGATATGTAAAACAACGAATAGTATAGGTGAATGCGGTTCCTCTTGGAACCGCATTTTTAGGAGGGAATAGTGTGAATTATGACCAGCAAATGTATAAAGAGGCGTTAAGGTGGAGTCGATCCTTAGAGAAACGGTCTGGCCTTATTCAACGATCATCTAAAGGATTTCAGTCTACCATCAATAGTAAAATTCCTGATCGTGTCCATAATGTCGTAACGGAAAGCATTAAAAAGATGATTGAATTGGCTCTGACTACATCACAATATATTCGACCGATTGAACAAGAAACTGATTGGACATTTGAACAACGGGAACAGCTTGTACAAGATCGATTGAAACAGTACAAATCGACAGCCGCTTGGGAAGGAGCGGGAACGGGAGCTGGTGGCTTCTGGTTAGGGGTAGCTGACTTCCCGTTGCTTTTAAGTATTAAAATGAAGTTCCTGTTTGATGCGGGCCAATATTATGGTTTGGATGTTAATCGTTATGAAGAGAGGGTCTTTTTGCTGCATATTTTTATGCTAGCTTTTTCGAGTGATAAAGAAAGGGTTAGAGTGAGGGACTTGCTGCTAAATTGGGAGAATGAACCACTTGAAAGAAAGAAAATTGATTGGAGGACGTTACAAATCGAATATCGAGATACTATCGATTTAGTGAAATTGATGCAGCTTGTACCTGGTATAGGTGCTATTGTAGGATATGTAGCTAATGGTCGATTATTAGAACAATTAGGGGAGACGACAATGAATGTCCATCGTCTCCGTTTGTTCTCTTAGTTATGCTCTTCTTGATAGGATCGATAAGCTTGGATTAAAGTTTTGGCAGCATGGGGAAGTGCTCTTTCATCAAAGTTGAATTTTGGGTGATGGTGTGGATAGTAATGATCTGGAATTTGGGCACCCGTGAAATAATAAGCACCGGGCTTATTTTCTAAATAATAAGCAAAGTCTTCTCCTGCCATTGAAGGTTCCACTTCTTCTGTTATAAGTGAAGCATCTGCTTTAGGAGCATCTTGTAAAATTAAATCGGCTTCTTCTGGATGGTTAATGACAGGGGTATAACCTTTTAGGTAGTCAAAATCATAATCGGCATCATATCCAGTGCATGTTCCTTTTATGATTTTCTCCATTTCTTCTATAATCATTTCTTGAACAGACGCATCAAATGTACGAACTGTACCTGTTATAGTAGCAGAATCAGCAATAACATTGAAGGCATCTCCGGCTTCAAAGGTACCGACGGTTAAAACAGCTGTATCTAATGGGTTTACACGCCGGCTGATAATTTGTTGCAAGGACGTGACGAGCTGCGAAGCGATGACGATGGCGTCTTTAGTTTGATGAGGGATCGCTCCATGACCGCCTTTTCCTTTTACTTTAATGTGAAAGCGGTCGGCTCCTGCCATAAAAGGGCCTCTGCTAGTTTGAATGACACCTAGTGGAGTGTTAACCCATAAATGAGTACCAAATACAGCGTCGACGTCATCTAGAGCACCAGATTCTATAATAGGTTTAGCTCCTCCTGGTGCGTATTCTTCTGCATGCTGGTGAAGGAAAACAAGAGTACCAGGCAGTTCTTCTTGAAAAGGAAGCAATGCTTCGGCCAATCCAAGCAGGGAGGCAGTGTGGCCGTCGTGTCCACAAGCATGCATAACTCCGTCAATTTTAGATTTATAGTCTACCCGATTTTCCTCTTGGATAGGTAGTGCATCGAAGTCTGCACGTAGGGCTACTTTTTTCCCAGGTTTCCCACCTTTAAGTGTTGCTAATATACCATTTCCACCGACATTGCTTTCATAAGGAATACCTAAACGATCATACGTACTTGTTATGAACTTGGCTGTTTCTTTTTCTTCAAATGAAACCTCAGGATATTGATGTAAGTATCTGCGAGTGTTTACCATTGATTCATACTGTTCGTCGATCGCTGTAAAGATATTGTTCCACATATGTTATTGCATCTCCTTGTTTACTTTTTATGTTGATTTTAATATATCAGACAATTTTTAATATTGGAAGCATTGGAGTTGAAGACCTTCTGCCATAGAAACTATCCATAAGAATAGTTTAAAGACTACAATATTTAAGCAGGAATACGATAGATGCTAAGATCTCCTGCTAATTATAGGTGAATGCTGTTATAACAATTAAAAAAGGTATGCAAATTCAATTACGAATTTGCATACCTTTTAGGTTGTGATTTTATTTGTTCTACTTTGAAACTGAACCACTTACGATTGGTTCGGCAAGCTATAAGGAAAATGTTTTATTCATGTAAACGAGAATCTTGAAGTAGACGGTCAATTTCTTCCATGTGACCTGTTTCATCAGAAATAAGATCATCTAATTTAACAGATAACTCTGTTAGGTTTAGTTCTTCAGCTTGTACTTTACGTTCTTCATAACGTGAAATTGTGGCACGCTCTGCTTCACGCGCAGCTTTAAGCATCTCTTTCACTTCTGTGTGTTGTTCAACTTCAGCAGGGGTTGTAGTTGGTGTTCCTCCTAGAGTGCTGATCTTTTCAGCTAAGTATAAAGCGTGTGCTTGTTCATCAGCTACTTCACTCTCAAAGAAAGGTTTAAGCACAGAACGATATAAGCCTGTGACAACTGCTGCGTTATAAGTATACATAATGGAAGCAGCGTATTCGTTAGCTAAGTCTTCGTTTAATCCTTCAATTAAATGTTGCATCTTTTTATCCATTGTTCATCATCCTTTCCAATAAAGTTAGCACATAATCAAATATTCCCTGTTATAGTGAGTTTAAACGTAGACATTCAAAAAGAAAATTAAAACTAGTAAAGTAATCTATTTTGAATTCAAATAAATACCTAGTATAATAACAGAGGGAGAGAGGTAGAAAGGAAACTTTTCATGAAAAAAAGAAGCGAGACGTTATTATTTATAGCATGGGCTGTATCCCTAGTTGCTACTCTAGGTAGTTTGTTTTTCTCGGAAGTAATGGGGTATACACCATGCGAACTTTGCTGGTATCAACGAATTCTTATGTATCCCCTAGTTGTTATTTATGGAGTAGCGTTAATTAAAGGAAAAACTGATGCAGCCTTATCAGGATTGATTTTAAGTGGAATAGGTGCTTGTGTATCTATTTATCATTATATGATACAAAAAGTTCCTGCTTTCCAATCGGCCGGAGGTTCTTGTGGAGTTGTTCCTTGTAATGCAGAATATATTAATGGATTTGGTTTTGTTACAATTCCATTTTTAGCAGGTATTGCTTTTATTTTAATTTTTGTTAGTCATCTACTAACGATTCGTGAACAAAGGAGAAACGCCTAATGAAGAGAAATATGATTATATTTGCAAGCATTCTTGTAGTGCTTGTGGTTGTACTTGCTTTTGTTGTGAACTACCAGAACACACAGAAAACGGAAGGGAATCCCTATGGTAAGGAAGATTTAGAGCAGAGTACTATTGATCAGTTAGATAATCCAAATTACCAGAATCAAATATTGCCAGGTGAATTAGCGGAGGAAGTTGCATCAGGTGATCCTATAACGGTTTATTTTTATGACCCGGAATGCGTTCACTGCCAAAATACGACGCCAGTTTTAGTACCGGTTGCCCAAGATTTAGGTATTGATATGAAGAAATTGAATTTACGTGAATTTCAAAGCGAATGGAATAATTATCAAATTGATTCCACGCCTACGCTTATTCACTTTGAAAATGGAGAAGAACAAGCAAGAATTGTTGGAGAAAGATCTGAAAGTGCATTTAAGAGCTTTTTCGAAAGTGAAGTATTATCTTCCGAATAATAGGGGAAAAGTGAGCGACCGCGGTCGCTCACTTTTTAATGTTATTTTTCTAGTTGAATCATTTGGTATTTGGTAATATAGGGTTTTCCATCAATAAAAGAAGGCTTTTGTTCGTGCTTCGGTCCGGAATTTTCATGGGCTTTTTCAAAGTCTTTGGAGTTTTTCCAGTCTTCAAAGTCTTGTTCGTTTCGCCATTGAGTGAATACAACGTACGTATTTCCTTTTGTAGGTCTTAGGATGCGAAAGGCTTGGAAACCTTCCATGTTTTCAACACTACCCGCCCGCTTCTTAAATCGGTCTTCAAATACAGGCCGACCTTCATCGGAAACAGGAATGTTATTCATCACGACGAAACCTGAGGGCTGAACATTCCCGACCGCTTCGACAATTTCAAAGTCGCGGCCTTCAGCGAAAAAGGAATCCTGTTTCCCTTCATAATAAGCAACGGTTTTGTCCTGATCTTGCATCAATAAGAGATGGGCATCCTTGTGTTCCTGATCTAGCTTTGCTAAATAGTTTAATGTACCATTTGTCATAGATACTTTCATGATCTGTCCCCTTTCCTACATCAAGTTAAGTGTAGCAAGCGGGGCTGATGATCTGCAAGTTTGAACATATGATACGAGAGAGGATGCACGATGTTTGAAAAATAAATTAAAGATCCCACCAATGGCAAAATGGCTAAAACGTATAAAATGGCCTGCCATCATAATAGGTGGTTTATTCTTGCTGTCAATTATAGGTTATTTGTCGATTATTTATGGTGGTCGTTTTGTAGTATCTGAGGAAGAACTTATTTTGGATTCCGCCACTACAATTGAAACTAAAGAGGGGGAAGTGATTGAACGGATTTATTCGGAAAATCGAACTCTCCTGAGTATTTCAAATGTACCCGAGCATGTTCAAGAGGCTTTCGTTGCAATTGAAGATGGTCGTTTCTATGAGCATGCAGGAGTTGATTTCAAGTCTGTTCTCCGTGCTGTTTACCGAGATATCATTGCAATGGATAAAGTTGAAGGGGCAAGTACAATTACTCAGCAATTAGCTAAAAACCTTTTTCTAACAAATGATAAGTCTTGGATGCGTAAAACAAAAGAAGTCATGGCGGCGATCTATTTAGAACGTAATTATACAAAAGACAAAATTCTAGAAATGTATTTAAATACTATCTACTTTGGTAAGGGGGCATATGGCATCGAAGAAGCTTCAAAAACTTATTTCAATGTTTCAGCTTCTGAGTTAACTGTAGCCCAAGGAGCTCTTTTAGCAGGTATGCCAAAGGCGCCCAATTCATATTCTCCTTTTGACAATCCGGAAGCGGCTATGGATCGAAGAAATATAGTGCTTGCCCGTATGGAATCTCTCGATATGATTGATTCTGAATCAATGGTGAGCTTACAAGGGTCCACTTTAGGGGAGGAACAAAGAGAGTCTAACCAAGAAACGTGGAGTAATAGCTATGTAGATCTAGTTATTAAAGAAGCTTCTCAAAAGTATCATATTTCCCGTGAGGAATTAAAAAGAGGGGGATATCGTCTAATCGTTGAAATGGACCCGACCGCCCAGCAAATTGCTGCTTCGCAAATGAGTGAGGGGGAATTTGTGCCGGGATCCCGAGGTGAAACGGAGGGTGCTTTTACATTAATGGATCAGTCTACCGGTGGGTTTGTTGCTGTTGTAGGTGGACGCGATTTTAAGCATGGAGACAGAAACAGGGTAACAACGAAAAAACAGCCAGGGTCGGTGATTAAGCCGTTTTCAGTTTATGGACCTGCTCTAATGGATGATAAATATATTCCGTACTCCTTATTAATAGATGAACAAAGGAGTTATGGAGATTACACACCGAGCAATTATGATGATACGTATGCTGGTCTTACTTCATTGTATCAAGCATTAGTTGATTCAAAAAATGCTCCAGCTGTTTGGCTTCTCGACCAAATGGGAATTGCTTATGTGAAAGATTACTTAGATGAACTCGGGTTGTCGACCGAAGATGAAGGGTTAGCTATTGCTCTTGGAGGGTTATCTGAAGGATATACTCCTTTGCAATTAACCGAAGCTTATCGAAGTTTCATAAGTAATGGTGAGATTACGGAAGGATATACAATCTCACAAGTATTAAATCGTCAGGATGAAGTAATCCATCGACATCAACAAAGTGAAAAGCAAGTGTTTAATAATGAAACGGCATGGAATATGACACAGATTCTACAAACAACAGTGGAATCGGGTACAGCAAAAGCTGGTCATTATACGAAAGCTCTAGCAGGCAAAACGGGAACTCAGCAACACCCCTCTGTGGAAGGTGGGAATAAAGATGTATGGTTTAGTGGCTATACTCCCGAATATGTAGGAACACTTTGGATGGGATACGATCAGTCTGGAGAAGATTATTATTTGACTGGGGGGAGTTCGTATCCTACTTCGCTCATGAAGTCTATTTTATCCGAATTAGATGAAGAAAAAGATTTGTCAGACAGATTCGAGATACCAGAAGGTCTTGCTAATTTGCCAGAGCCTATTATTTTGCCGGAAATCAAGGATGTTTCTGGATCGGTTGGTTTTGGTGGATTCCGCCTCATTTCCGGAAAAATACAATGGACTCCAGCAGATGATAAACGAGTGGTCTATCGAGTTTATCGAAAAGAAGAGGATCGTCGTGAACTCGTTGGTCAAGTGACAGGAGAAGGAGAATATCGTGTAAGTGCGGGGATTTTAAACAACCCCTCTTACGTCGTTGTACCTTATGATCCCTTGACAGGGCTTGAAGGAGAGGCTTCTAGTAGTGTTACTGTTAACTAAAAAAACAAGCGTGTGAAAAAATGCACAATATCGTGACAAAAGCATCGTTTTTCTATACACAAGCTAAAATAATGGGTATAGTGGAATCGGATGAACGTTGAACGTGTATAAAGGAGTTTTTTGTAATGACAAAATCATTTAATGACACAATTTTAAAAGCATTTAGAGGAGAACCGACAGATCATACACCGGTATGGTATATGCGTCAGGCTGGTCGTTCTCAACCGGAATATCGAAAGTTAAAAGAAAAATACTCTCTCTTTGAAATTACCCATCAACCAGAGCTTGGAGCCTATGTTACGCGGTTGCCTGTGGAACAGTATGGTGTGGATGCGGCGATTCTTTATAAAGACATTATGACCCCCTTGCCTGCCATTGGAGTCGATGTCGAAATAAAGAAAGGGATCGGCCCTGTTATCGATAATCCGATTCAAAGTAAAGCGGATGTGGAGAAATTGGGAACAATTGATCCAGAATCGGATGTATCTTATGTAATGGATACGATTCGATTATTAACGAAAGAGCAATTGAACGTACCACTTATCGGATTTGCTGGAGCCCCTTTTACTCTAGCAAGCTATATGATTGAGGGTGGACCTTCAAAGAATTATAATAAGACGAAAGCCCTAATGTATAGTGAACCAGAAACATGGTTTACGCTTATGGATAAGCTAGCGGATACGACAATAACTTATGCACGTGCACAAATTGCAGCTGGAGCCAGTGCGATTCAAATTTTTGATTCATGGGTAGGTGCTTTAAATGTAGAGGATTATCGGACATTTATTAAACCGATTATGAAGCGTATTTTCACAGAGTTGCGCACAGAAGGCGTTCCGCTCATTTTATTCGGTGTAGGTGCAAGGCATTTGGCACTGGAGTGGAATGACCTCCCCGTAGACGTTATAGGTTTGGATTGGAGACTTTCCATTACTGAAGCGAGGGATATGGGCATTACGAAACCACTTCAAGGAAACTTAGATCCTTCGCTCCTTCTATCTGACTGGAGTGTTATTGAAGAGCGGACGAAAAGAATTATAGATGAAGGAAAGCAACATCCAAGCCATATTTTTAATTTAGGGCATGGGGTTACACCTGATATTCAACCAGAAACATTGCGTCGGTTAACCCAACTTATTCACGACTATTCAAAGAAGAATTAAGAGGTGAACGATCATGGAAAAGAAACAAGTAGGATTACTCGTCATGGCGTACGGAACGCCTTATAAAGAAGAAGATGTAGAACGATATTACACACATATTCGAAGGGGGCGTAAACCTTCTGACGAAATGCTTCAAGACCTTCGCGATCGTTACGATGCCATTGGTGGCATTTCACCACTAGCGCGGATTACGAAAGACCAAGCAACCGCTTTGCAAGATACATTAAATGAAGAACAGGACGATATTGATTTCAAAATGTACTTAGGTCTTAAACATATCGAGCCATTCGTGGAAGATGCCGTACAACAAATGGCGGATGATGGAATTGAAGAAGCTGTGTCGATTGTGTTAGCTCCTCATTATTCTACATTCAGTGTGAAATCTTATAATGGACGTGCCCAGGAAGAAGCAGAGAAACACGGGATTTCTATTCGCTCGGTGGAAAGTTGGTATGATGCTCCTGGATTTATCGATTACTGGAGTGAACACATTTTAGCTGAATATGAAAAAATGAGTGAAGAAGAGAAAACGAAAGCTTGTTTAGTTATTTCCGCTCATAGCCTACCGATGAAGATTTTAGATGGCGGCGATCCTTACCCTGACCAGCTTCAGAAAACAGCTGAGCTGATTTCTGAGGAAACTGGTATTACTCAATACGAGATTGGTTGGCAAAGTGAGGGAAATACGCCGGATCCGTGGCTTGGCCCAGACGTTCAAGACTTAACGCGTGATCTTTTTAATGAAAAAGACTATCGTTCTTTCGTTTACGCACCTGTAGGTTTCGTTTCCGACCACTTAGAAGTGTTGTATGACAATGATTATGAATGTAAAGTAGTTTGCGATGAAGTCGGAGCGAACTATTATCGTCCAGAAATGCCAAATACTCATCCTAAATTCATTCGCACGTTAGCCGGTGTCGTTCTCGATAAGATAGAAGAGCAGGTTTAATATGGAACAAAAAAGAATAGTAGTAGTAGGCGGTGGTATCTCAGGACTGACTGCTGCTTACTACTTACAAAAGGAAAAACGGGAGAAGCAATTACCGCTAGATATCAAACTATTCGAAGAAAGTGAACATTTAGGTGGTAAAATTGAAACCGTGAAGCATGATGGCTTTACAATTGAAAGAGGGCCAGATTCTTTTCTAGAACGGAAGAAAAGTGCTACACGTTTAGCACGTGAAGTAGGTTTAGAGGATCAGCTCGTTCCGAATGGTACGGGACAATCCTACATTTTAGTGAATAATAAACTTCACAAAATGCCAACGGGTTCCTATATGGGAATTCCCACTCGTATTCGTCCGTTTCTTTTCTCAAGTTTGTTTACCCCGCTTGGAAAAGCGCGTGCGGCACTTGATCTGATCAAGTCGAAACAAACGGTTGAAGAGGATCAATCCTTAGGGTTATTTTTCAGAAGACGCCTTGGAAATCAGGTGGTTGAAAATTTAATAGAACCTTTATTATCTGGAATATATGCTGGAGATATTGATGATTTAAGCTTACAATCCACATTTCCAAACTTCTATGCACTGGAACAGGAATATGGAAGTTTAATTAAAGGATTAAGAAAAACAACATCAAAGACTCCGAGAAATAAACCCAAACCAAGTATGTTCCGCACATTTGAAGGGGGATTGGAAACACTCGTTAACGCAGTGGATGATCAACTAACTCCCGGTATAGTACAGAGAAATACAGGAGTGGATCATATAGAGAAAAAAGAGGATGTTTATCATCTACTACTAAGTGATGGGACAGTTGAAAAGGCGGATGCTGTAATCATTGCTGCACCATATTTTGCAGCCCAACGCATGTTATCCCAGTATGACTTTATGGATCTGTTTAATGACATGCGTGCGACATCTGTTGCCAACGTCGCCATGGCTTTTGATGCTTCAGCGATTAAAAAAGATGTAGATGGAACTGGCTTTGTTGTATCTAGAAATAGTAAATTCCGTATTACAGCCTGTACGTGGACCCATAAAAAATGGCCCCACTCTACACCAGAAGGCAAGGTTATGCTTCGTTGTTATTTAGGAAAGCCAGATGATCAAGAAGTAATCGACCGATCGGATGAAGAAATTACTAAAATTGCATTAAATGATTTGAATCAGATTATGAATATTGAGGAAACACCGGAATTTTCTGTAGTGACCAGATGGCGTGATTCCATGCCGCAGTATTCTGTAGGTCATAAGGATCGCTTGAATCGAGTGATTGAGCAGATGGGAGCAGTATTACCTGGTGTTTATTTAGCTGGAGGCTCTTATCATGGTATAGGTCTGCCAGACTGTATTGACCAGGGAGAAGCTGCTGTGGAAAATGTTTTACAATATTTAAATTTGTAAAATAGAATGGTTCCGCGGGGGTGCGGTGAGCCTTCTCTTAGCTAAGGGACTCACCATGTCCATCATATTCTACCAAAAGCGACGGAACTGTATCACTTTGTTCTTGTTCCATAATAAGAGGTCGTTTGTTCAACAAACCAACATAAAAAATGCTCGGAGTATTAAAGCTCTGAGCATTTTTTATTCCGATTCTTGTTTTTCACTTTTTTTATTTGGGGGCGCATTGTCTTGTGATCTCTAATACCAGAGGAAAGATACCGAACCAATAAACAAATTCCTTTTCTTTTTTCAATGATTTGCAGCGGTTTTCTTTACTACCAGGTTCCATACAATTTCCTCTTGCATATTTATGTTTCTATTAGTATGATTTTATATGAAAACGATTTCAAAATGTGGCTGAATCAGGAGGAATTACAATGGCTACTATAGAAGATGTAGCAAAGTTGGCCGGATCGTCGCGGACTACGGTGTCGCGAGTCATTAATGATCAACCCTATGTCACCAAAGATAAAAAAGAGAAAATAATGGATGCGATGAGACAACTAGGGTATGTCCCAAATTCATCAGCTCGTCGGTTACGTAGTCAGCGGACGGAAACTATTGCTGTTCTTTTGCCCCGTATAACCAATCCTTTTTTCGGTCATTTAATTGAAGCAATTGAGGAAGAAGCTTCTAAGTATGGTTATCAAGTAATTGTTTGTCAAACTCATGACAAAAAACAAAAAGAGCTTGATTATTTGCAACTATTAAAAACGAAGCAAGTTGACGGTGTGGTTATGGCTTCTTTTACAAATGATTGGATGGAAATTAAACCGTTCCTTGATTCCGGTCCTATAGTGTTATGTAATGAATATATGGATACAGACCAAGTTTCGATGGTCCACATTGATCATCGGCAAGCAGCTTATGATGCAACGATTCATTTAATTGAACAGGGGTGTCAACATATTGCTTTTACAAGCGGTGGACAGGAAACCCATATTAGTCGTCAGCGAAAATCCGGCTTTCATCAAGCGCTATCTGAACATAATCTTCCATTTTACTCAGATAGTAAATGGACGGAGGCACTAGATGTTAAAGATGGACAAAAAGTACTTGAACATTTAAAAAGTGTTCACCCTTATATCGATGGTATTTTTACAGGTTCTGATGAAGTAGCGGCAGGAATTGTTTATGCAGCCGCTCAAGGGAATTGGAGAATTCCTGAAGACTTGGCGGTCGTTGGATTTGATAATCAAATGTTGTCACTATTAATGGTCCCTTCGATCACTACGATTGAACAACCGGTAGAAGACATGGCTCGAAAGACAATTGAGGTACTTGTTGAAAAAATGCAGAGCAAACAACCTCAGCGTCATACTCGATTTGTATACCCGTACGAGTTGTTAAAGAGAAATTCAACAGATCGATCTTCCGTTACTCAATCCGTTCATTAAATGGGCGGATTTTTTAGTGTGCTCGTTAAAAAACAAAAAAAGAGTAGCTTTCTCAGCTACTCAGAAAATTTTCATGTTCAAAAATAATCAAGATGTGGAAGACTAATACTATGCTTAATGTGCAGGGTGACTGCAATCGTCGCAAATGTTGCCATAGCAGTCAGCTTGCTCGTTAATAGCGTGGCCACAAGTTGAACATTGTTTCTTTGGAAGGTTACGGAAAAATTCAATGACATTCATCATAATCAATCGCCTCCAATTCGTTATTGTATAGTCATTGTATTATAACAATATGCAAAAAACAACCATCTGTTATAAAACAATTTTAAAATAAGTAAAAAGTCATAAGGAGTGGGTATGTAATGAAAGTAATGACGATAGGCTATTGGGGTGGATACCCTGCAGTGAACAGTGCAACGTCAAGCTACTTAATCGAACAAGATGGTTTTCGCCTCTTAGTTGATTGCGGAAGTGGGGCTCTTTCAAAAGTGCAGCAAAAGGTAGAGGTGACGGACTTAGATGCTGTTATACTGTCTCATTATCATAATGATCACATAGCGGACATAGGGGTATTACAGTATGCCTGGCTCGTACAAAACACTATCCATGAGACTAGTGATATTTTACCAATCTATGGACATGACGAGGACATAGACTCGTTTAAATCGTTAACTCATAAGAACACAGAAGGAGTTGCCTTTGATCCTGAACAACCCCTACAAATCGGTCCATTCACCATCAATTTTTTAAAAACAAGTCATCCTGTTACATGCTATGCTATGAGGATCTGTGATGGTACAGATACGATGGTATATACTGCGGATACCAGTTATTTTAAGGAATTAGAGGAATTTTCCAAGGGGGCAGACCTGCTGATTACGGACACGAATTTTTATAAAGGAATGGATGGCAGTGGCCCTGGACATATGACTAGTGAAGAAGCGGCAACTGTGGCAGACTCTGCCAAGGTTGATACTCTTTGGCTTAGTCATTTACCTCATTTTGGTGAGTTGAATTTGCTGAAACAAGAAGCGACAGATGTTTTTCAGGGAAATATCGAACTGGCATCAGATGAACTAACTTGGTATGGGAATGCTTAATAAATTGTGTAATAGCGTCGAATTCTATACAATGGAGGCCAGAGTAAACGTTGAAAGGATGAGACGATGTTATTTATCGATCACGAAGGAATTAATGACCCACATATAAACTTGGCTATTGAGGAATATGCGCTAAAAAATCTTGATATAAACGAGACGTATTTACTATTTTATATTAACGAGCCTTCTATCATTATTGGGAAAAATCAGAATACCATAGAAGAGATCAACACGAAATATGTAGAAGAACAAGGTATACATGTTGTGCGTCGCCTTTCTGGTGGTGGTGCTGTTTACCATGATCTTGGTAATCTTAGCTTTAGCTTTATTACAAAAGATGATGGAGATAGCTTTCATGATTTTGCTAAATTCACAAAACCTGTAACTGAAGCACTCAATAAATTAGGAGTAGCCGCAGAACTTTCCGGACGTAATGATGTGGTTGTTGATGGACGAAAGATCTCAGGAAATGCTCAATTTTCTACAAAAGGACGGATGTTTAGTCACGGAACGCTCATGCTAGATTCAGAAATTGAAAATGTAGTTTCTTCGTTGAATGTCAAAACCGAAAAAATTAAGTCAAAAGGGATAAAATCTATTCGCAGTCGAGTAGCGAATATATCTGAATTTTTAGAAGAACCCATTACAATGGAGGAATTTAAAAGTTTGATTCTTCGTTATATTTTTGATGTGGAAGATGTTAGTGATGTTCCGCAGTACAAGCTAACGGAAGAAGATTGGCAGGAAATTTATAAGCTTTCCAAAGAACGTTATAACAATTGGGGATGGAACTACGGTAAGTCACCGAAATTTAATGTTCAACAGACGAAGCGGGTGGAAGGTGCTGGCAGCTATGATATTCGTTTAGATGTTGCTAAAGGGTATATTCGTAATATTAAAATTTACGGTGATTTCTTTGGGGTAGGTGATATTTCTGAAATTGAAGAAATGTTACTTGAAGTGAAGTATGAACGCGAGGCAATATCTGAAGCTCTTGCAAATGTAGATGTCTCTCATTACTTAGGTAAAATCACGAAGGAAGACTTTTTGGATATTATTTATTAAAAAAAGGCCAGCAGAATTTCTAAGTAGTTCTGTTTCGATGGAGAAACCTATGAAATAGCATACGAATTTGCAGGCCAAATCGCATATGATTTGGTCTCTTATTTTCCCCTTATATATCAAAGGATTGTTCTTAAACTAACTTCTCAGGATTGTTGAAGACTCGATTCCGAGATGATGAGGCTTCGTTACCGTATAAGGGATAGGTGTGGCTTTGAAACAACTCGCTTTCCTGCGGGGGAACTGGCGAGCTTCCTCGGGCTGCGCCCTGCGGGATCTCACCTAGCCCCTTCTCCCGCGGGAGTCTCGTCGTTTCAAAACCACACCCCATTCGATATGGAAATGAACGAACCCCCGGCATAGGAGAATGTGTCTTACCTTTGCTATAAAATAAATCCTTACTCAACACGATGCTAACACATGAGTCGTTCTGCTCACGTGAACTAGCTTATCCGATGCTTCCGTTCCCCTCACGAAAGCAAGAAGGTCCGAAAAAGCTAGTGAACACCAATTGAAGCCTGATACAGATCAGGAACAGGGAATATGGCGATCAGATTGAGCCATTAGATAAGTTGAAAATCGGGTGTGATAGCCTGTTTATATGAAGTGTAGGAGGCTTACCTGGTATGTATGCCTACCACCACCACCTCTCCTTGTGAAGACCGTTTCTGAATTTATAGTACAGATCAATAGTACAGGATCTATTAATGGCACAAGTAGATCATTTCAATGGCAATATTCACACAACCCCATTCTCCGATAAAAAGCAACGGAACCGCCTTCTTTTTATTCCAACTGCACCTTTACTCCAAAACCATGAATTTAATTTCCGGATAGTCGGTATAATCATTCGGGAGACGAAAGGATCGAATCATAATCCTAATGCATGAAAGTAATGGATTTCGTTCTAAAAAAATGAAATTCCTAACTGTCTACTAGCTAATTGAATATACCCTTGTTTTAAAAAGGAAACAGCGTTGACATTGAAATGTTCATGCAGAGCTTGTTTGAAGATCGAGGTGTTGAATTGAAAGGATATAGCGCTCCATAAATGATGTAAGCTGTTGCTTTTAACAGTGTACAGAGACTCAAGAATTTCAGCCTTGAATGTACTGGAACGATTCAAAAAGCCGGTTTCTTTAGCTGTTTGTCTTTCAGAATCCCGGCTAAGTATGTTTCTTTTGATTCATAAAATCATCCTTCCCTAGAAATTTCTTCTTTCAAGATGGTGCTAAACATAGTGTGTTTTAGTATGTTATTTCATCTGTTATTTTAAATTTTCTCCACAGTATCGGAACTACTTACAGAATTTCTGTTGGCTTTTTTTAATAGGGTCGTCGGTAAATGGATCCCATGTGCCTATAAGTTACCCTGAAACATCGATAAACGAGTGCCTTTGGAGGTCATCAAACACTCAGTTTCACAAACAGGACAACAGAATATGTTGCTAATTAATTGTCAGTATTTTATAATTAGTATGGGTATTTTAAAATATGTGAATGAATGACCATTCATTCATTGGAAGGGGAGAAACATATGAACTTGAGTGATCAACTGACAAGAACCGCTCAGAATAACCCTAAGAAAGTAGCTTACATATTTAATGAAAAAGAAGTAAGCTATCAAGAGTTTGATGCTTTAGTAACTAAATTTGCTTCGAAATTAAATGAATTCGGATATGGTAAAGGTGACCATATTGCTTTAGTTAGTGGGAATAGTCCATTATTTATGATTGGATTGTATGGAGCTTTACGAGCTGGAGTTACAGTAATTCCGATTAACCCTACGTACACAGTTGATGAAATGAGTTATATTTTGAAAAATGGGGACGTCAAAGGTGTCATTACAATGGATGTGCTTATGGAGAAATTTGAGCCCATGGATGCCTTACTGAACGTTGAAGATTATTTTGTTGCTACGACAGGAGAAGAAGTAACGGATTCTTCTTTAACGGCAAAAATGAAATCGTTTACAAAAACAGTGGAGGACGGCGATCTTTCGTTTGAAACCCCAACCCTTCATCAGGATGAAGTAGCTGTAATTCTTTACACTTCCGGTACGACAGGGAAACCCAAAGGGGCGATGCTTACTCATAAAAACTTATACTCCAATGCAACAGATGTTGCTGATTATCTAAAAATCACTGCTGATGACCGTGTAATTGCAACCCTTCCAATGTTTCACGTGTTTTGTTTAACAGTGGCATTGAATGCTCCAATTATGAATGGAGGGACAGTGTTAATTGTACCGAAGTTTTCTCCCGCAGAAGTCTTCGAAGTGGCTGCTGGCCAAGAGGCAACAGTATTTGCAGGAGTACCTACCATGTATAACTATTTGTTGCAAACAGGGAAGGAACAGGTAGATAGCTTCAAAAATATGCGAATATGTATTGCAGGTGGTTCGTCTTTACCAGTGGCTTTGCTTAATGACTTTGAGAAACAATTTAATGTACGGGTTTCAGAAGGATATGGTTTGTCGGAAGCTTCTCCTGTAACCGCTTTTAATCCATTAGATAAACCTCGCAAACCAGGATCCATTGGAACAAATATCAAAAATGTGGAAAACAAAGTTGTGGACGAACTGGGGGAAGAGGTACCTCATGGGGAAGTAGGAGAGTTAGTTGTAAGAGGACCTAACGTTATGAAAGGGTACTATAAGCTTCCTGAGGAAACAGCGGTGTCAATTCGAGATGGCTGGCTGTTCACAGGTGATATGGCTCGACAGGATGATGAGGGATATTTTTATATCGTTGATCGTAAAAAAGATATGATTCTAGTTGGTGGTTATAACGTGTATCCTCGTGAAGTGGAGGAAGTGCTATATAGTCATCCAGATATTTCAGAGGTTGCTGTAGTTGGAGCCCCTGATCCACAAATTGGGGAGGCAGTTATAAGTTTCGTTGTTTCAACCAATCCATCTTTGGATGAAGAGATGTTAAAAGAGTTTTGTAGCGAATCATTAACAAAATATAAACAACCAGCAAGAATTCACTTTATGGAGGAACTTCCTAAGAACACAACAGGTAAAATATTAAGGAAGAACCTTAGGGATAAGCTTTCACAGAATTAAGCTTGAGTGTAAGCTGATGTACGTATGACAATAATTAGAAAAGACGCAATGGTTTGCGGTTCTCCGCAAGATGTTT
Source organism: Halobacillus seohaensis (assembly GCF_042663045.1). Lineage (NCBI taxonomy): Bacteria > Bacillati > Bacillota > Bacilli > Caryophanales > Bacillaceae > Halobacillus > Halobacillus seohaensis. The sequence continues at coordinate 30,506 of NZ_JBHSZV010000048.1, forward strand.
TCGGTGAAGAGCTTATCGAGTTATACTATAATGAGAATTAGATAAGCGATCATGCTTATTTGTTACACACCACTAATGAATCGGTTCATAAGTGGGTCAGTAATGCATTTACTGATGAGTGTTATGATGAAGAAGCGAAGGCTTTTTCATACATTAATTCCCTCACTCAAAAGTTAACCAGTCGTCTCATTGGCCAATGCTCTTCATACGAGCATTGGCATTTTTTTTTTTTTATTTCCTCATGCTTTCAAGCTTCCCTCATTCCGGTTTCTTATAGGAAATCATAAACTCCTCATCTGTTAAATAAAAATCCCTTGTTGGACGTTCAGATAATAAATGTAGCCGTTCCAATTTAAAAAAACTTATTCGTTTGTAAGGATCCATATCAATAATAGGCATGTCTTCGCTTTGTTGAATATATAGATCTACAGCTTGTTGGACACGATCGATTTCTTGGGCAAGTTCGAAATCTTCTTCTTCGAATATTTCGTAGGTTTCGCGGGACATATAATACGTTTTTTGAGGAATGCCTTCGATGTACGGAGAAAGTAAGTCATAATCGATTGTAAGATCCTGTTTAATAATAACGCTTAGCGGAACTTTATTTGGTTTGTTATCAGCATAAGCATGAACTGCTTTTCGTACGTCTTGAATGGATAACTCTTTCACTTCTAATGAGGGTTGTACTGCTTTCTTATTTTTCTTTTTCCACATGGGCGAGCCTCCTTATTTTTAGGATGGGGACAAACGATGAGTGAGAGGTAATTTATTCTCTTTTCCTAAGATTATAACAAAAATTACAAAAAACGATAAAAAAACATAAGAATATTTAGACTTTTCCATCAAAATTTGGTAAATTTATAAAGTAGAGGTGGCAAGTGAAAACGCTCATGCCGCACTTTGAAAAGAAAGGGTGTTAAATAGGATGGATATGGTTTACAAAAAAGAATATGAAGTTAACCCGCAAACTATGGCTCTTGTAGCAAATTATGATGCGCAAGGTCAAATTATTACTGAAGTTGTAGAAAATGGAGAAAGGTTTTATCTCCCTGGCTATCCTGGAAAGATTGTTGATCAGTCGTGCCGTTATTTTGCAAGCAGCTTAGAAGGACGATTATCTGGTACTAAACAAGTAGCTGGCTTTACCCATAAACCCCCGATTGTTATATCTCAAGCGATGGACATGTATTTCTTTCCTATTATTTCCCCTAAACGAAAAGAGTGTACCTGGATCGCTCCTAAGTACATTCGAACTCATAAAGGCGAATCTGATCAGTCGACAACGATTTATTTTATGAACGGAGATACCGTAAATGTACCTGTATCTGTCGGAATGATTATCAATCAAATACAACGTACGGCCCAATTCCGTGTCAAACTGGAAGATCGCTTGAAACACTATCATTCTCAACCTGAGATTGTTGCAGAGACTTTTTCATAAGTTCAAATAAAATCGTTTTTACTTTCTTACGAATAGCCGGATTAAAGTAGTTTCTTTTTTCTTCATATCCGTGAGCTAAAAATAAAAAAGAAGTAAATGAATCATTCCGTCCGGATTCAATGACTTGTAGTTTATGTGTGTCCATTTGGTATTTTAACGATTTCCTTTCTTCTCTTCCTTCAAGTTCCATCATTCCGAGTAGTTCCATATAGGGCTCTTTAATTTTGAAATTACCTCGCTCGAAGTGCTTGCGATCCTGACGTATAACGGTAATAGCCATAGATAAAAAGAGGTATCGTGAGGCAATCTCTAATTCTTTTTGTTTTAAATGACGCATGCTGCTCCCCCTCTCTTATACGAACGTTTGTTCTATATTATACCACGAGACCCTCCAATATATGCAACTAAATTTTGCTGATGGTTAAAAAGATTTTGGCATGGAGAAACTGGTAAATAGTAGGCATCTGGGAGTTTTTCTATTAAAATAGAAGAAAGAGTACTCGCTATTAATGTAAACAATAAGGGGAGCCGGTCATGGAGTTGTTAATGATTAATTTTGAAGAGATAAAATACATGGCTGAGAATGATCGTTTATTTGATTACGCCATTGATCAACTCGAACAACTCGAGCGATTTGGACCTTTACCAGGAATTCTTCTTCCTTTAATTGAAGCCTTCTTACCCATTCTCCCTCTCGTTGCTTTTGTACTGGCTAATGCGGTTGTCTATGGTTTATTTAAAGGTTTTTTATATTCTTGGATCGGAGCTGTGACAGGATCTGTACTCGTATTTTTATTAGTGCGTAAATTGGGCCAACAGCGATTCTTTCATTTTATCAGTCGCCATAAGCAAGTGAAGCGAGTAATGAATTGGGTGGAGGAGCACGGGTTTGGACCACTTTTTTTACTGATGTGTTTTCCTTTTTCTCCGTCGTCGATTATTAATGTTGTCTCAGGTTTATCTAATGTGAGCCGACAGCAGTTTATATTAGCGGCCGTTTTGGGTAAATCCGTCATGATATTTACTATTGCTTATGTAGGAAGCAGTATAGCTTCATTTGCACAAAATCCAGTTAAATCAATTGTTGTCGGGATATGCATATTAACTTTTTGGATTATAGGGAAGTTAGTGGAGAAAAAAATTCAAAAAAAAGCTGAAAAAAGAATTTATCGTAGTGGTTAAGTATGGCCAGGATAGGGTATAGAGTAAATAGTAATCTACCTGGGGGAACCGCTAATGAAAAAAGTCTGGGCGATCCTGAGAACAGCTTTGCTCGCTTTACTAGTAGCTTTCGTGTTTAAAACATATTTATTTGCAAGTTATATAGTAGATGGGAAATCAATGGAACCCACGCTATATGATGGAAATTTATTAATGGTAAATAAAATAGTTTATGATTGGCAAAGTATTGATCGTGCGGATGTCATTGTATTTCATGCTAATGAAGAAGAGGACTATGTGAAGCGAGTGATTGGTTTGCCTGGTGATCATGTGGCCATGGAAGATGACATGCTACAAATCAATCGCGAGGCAGTTGCTGAACCTTATCTAAACGTACTAAGACCAAATGATGGAGCAGTGTTTACCAAGGAATTCACACTGGAAAGTATCACAGGTGAAAGTGCGATACCCGAGGGACATTTATTTGTAATGGGAGATAACCGACGAGATAGCTTGGATAGTCGGTCGTTTGGTCTTGTTTCAATAGAACAAGTTGTTGGAAAAGTAGATGTGCGCTATTGGCCATTTTCGCAAGTAGCTCTTCAGTTTTAAAGTCGTCCAGAATAGATAAGTAGTCAGTTTTGAAGTACAAAGACACAACTTGTACCCCTTAACTGAACTACTTTTTTTTATATAAAACATTGTAAATAGTAAATCAAACCACAGCTTTAAGCGTCAAGTATAATTCGTACACAAAAACGTTTGGATTGTTATTAAATCCAAGCGTTTTAAGTTAACTGTCTTGTGCACTTTTCAATATAAAGTTCTGTACGGTTACAAATTTGCGATCCCGAAGTTCGTCCGCGGAAAGCGAGCAGAGTTTCCCATCCAATTCATCCACATTTGCGTACAAAATTTTTCCCTGTTTACTTTAAGAAAGGGGCGTTTTTTGTTTGGAATTAAATGTAAATGATTCGGTGTGTCCAAAACGACATGTTGCCATTTTAGCGGAACTTTTTCTCCTTCCTGATTTGCTTATGCGCTTTGTGCTACCAAAGAATTTCTATTTTCTTCAAGATAGCTTACTTCATTGACTGTAAGGAAAATGGTAGAATTAAAGGTACGATGAAAGGGAAGAGGAGAGGTTTATCATGGGCATTGAATTTTTACTCGGCCGTTCAGGAACTGGAAAAGGAACGCGCTGCTTAGAAGAAATTAGAACAAAGCTTAACGAAGACCCAGCTGGGCCTCCAATAATGTATATAGTCCCGGACCAAATGACGTTTCAGCAGGAATATGCCCTATTAACAGGAGGAAACATTGAAGGGTCAATACGTGCTCAAGTGTTTAGTTTCTCTCGATTAGCATGGCGTGTTCTTCAGGAAACAGGTGGCGGGACGAAAGATTTCATAAGCTCTACAGGTGTCCAAATGATGTTAAGGAAAATTGTTGAAGAGCGTACATCCGATTGGAAAGTTTTTCAAAAGGCTATTGAAAAGCAGGGGTTTATTGAACAATTGGAAGGGATGATTACTGAATTTAAACGCTACAAAGTAACCCCGGAAACCTTGCAAGCCCAGATGAATGCTATGGATCAATTTGTGCATCGTACAAGCCACGAAGAAGGTTTGCGTGATAAGCTGGATGACTTGTCCTATATCTATGATCGTTTAGTCGATTCGTTGCGTGAGCAATACATTGATAGTGAAGACCAATTACAACTTTTAGCTGATAAAATACCGGATGCATCCTTTTTAGAAAATGCTGAGATTTATATAGATGGTTTCCACAGTTTCACTCCTCAAGAGTATACTGTGATCGAAGCCTTGTTAAAGAAGTGCCAGAACGTTCGGGTCACGTTAACGACAGAATTTCCTGAAGCTGATAAACAAGAAGAGCTTGATTTATTTTATGAAACGAAAGATACTTATTTCGCGTTAAAAGGACTTGCGGAAGAATCAGGATTAGCTGTTGAAGATGTCGAGGTGCTTAGTCCTGAACGAGGTCGTTTTCAAGAGAAACCTGGACTGTTGCATTTAGAGCAATACTTTGATGAACGTCCTGCTCCTCCTTTTGAACATCAAGTTCCGATTCAAATTGCTGAAGCCGTACACCCAAGAGCTGAAGTTGAGGGGGTGGCTCAGGAAATCTTGCGCCTCGTTCGTGAGGAAGGGTATCGCTACAAAGATATTGCGATTCTAATACGTGAGCCAGACATTTATCATAGCTTGATTGATACGTTATTTAACGATTATGGTATTCCTGTTTTTATTGATGAAAAGCCAACGATGCTTAACCATCCCATGGTTGAATTGATCCGATCGGGATTGGACGTAATTGAAGGTAATTTCCGCTACGATTCTGTCTTCCGTCTGTTGAAAACAGGATTTATTCCATCAACTCATCAACGTTATCCATTAAATGAGGAAGCGATTGATGAATTGGAGAATTATGTTTTGGAATATGGTATTCGCAGGAGAGATCGATGGTTTAGCGATCAACCGTGGGTATACCAGCGTTTTAAAGGGTTTGAACAAGCATCCCAGACAGACGAGGAAAAATTAAAACAAGAGCGAATTAACGCTTATCGTGATCAAGTAACGAAGTATCTACAACCCTTTGATCAATCATTACGAGAGGCCAATACCATCGCTGACCGAGCTAAAGCCATTTACCACTGGTTGATTGCCATGGATGTTCCTTCACAGTTAGAGAAATGGCGTGAGTTGTATGATCATCGTGGGAAAATTGAGCAGGGTAGAGAACAAGAACAAGTGTGGGATGCTGTGCTTCAATTATTAGATGAACTTGTGGAAATAGCTGGTAAAGAAAAAATTTCCTTACAAATATTTAGAAGTACGATAGAAAGTGGATTAGAAGCCCTCACCTTCGCTCATGTTCCTCCAAGTATGGATCATGTCATTGTAGGAAACGTTGATCGTTCACGTATTATCGGGATCAAAGCATCTTTCTTACTTGGGGTTACGGATGGAGTCTGGCCAATGAAACCTTCAGGAGATGGGATGATCTCTGAAAAAGAACGTGAAATTCTCTCGGAAAGTGGATTACAGCTCGCAGATGGAATGAATCGTCAATTGTTGGATGATCGGTTTTATATGTACTTGGCTTTAACTATGGCCAAGGATTATTTATGGATGAGTTATCCATTAAGTAATGAAGAAGGAAAGTCGAAAGTTCCTTCCCAAATTATTCAACGAATAGATGATCTCTTTCCAATGATAAAAGATCATCTTTTGTTACAGGATCCGGATGATTTGAAAGATGCATCGAGGTTTATTACTACACCTGTAAAAACAAGGTCGGCGTTAACTTCACAGTTAGCCCGCCATTTAAGAGGTTACCCAGTGGATTCCGTATGGTGGAGTGTTCTTAATTGGTATATGGAAAAGGAAGAGCAAGGAGGTTTGACAAATCGGGTATTACAAAGTCTATTTTACCGTAATCAGCCCGTTAATTTGTCAGCAGATACGAAAAACCGGTTGTTTGACGGCCCTGTGAAAACAAGTGTTTCACAGCTGGAGACGTATCATCGCTGTTCCTATCAATATTTTACAAGGCATAGCCTTAAGTTACAGGAAAGAAAAACGTATAAACTTGATGCCCCAGACATTGGTCAGCTCTTCCATGAAGCATTAAAACAAATCACCGAGTGGGTACAGCAGGAAGGGCGAGATTTTTCCCAGTTAAATCAAACCGATACAAGTCAGTATGCGGAAAAGGCTACAAATTTATTGGCTCCGATTTTACAAAATCAAATCTTACACAGTTCAAACCGTCATCACTATATTAAATATAAACTACAAGGTGTAATTAGTCGGGCCGCTTTTATTTTAAGTGAACAGGCAAGAAAGAGTGAATTTTCTCCTGTTGGTTTAGAGTTAGGCTTTGGGATGGAACGAGACTCCAAGCTTCCTCCTTTATCGCTTTCCCTTGCAAATGGTCATGAGCTCATGCTCCGAGGTCGTATAGATAGAGTAGACCGCGCCCTGCATGAACAATCTTTATATTTGCGAATTATAGATTATAAGTCGAGTGCTAAAGGCCTGGAATTAGTCGATGTTTACTATGGACTTGCCTTACAAATGCTTGCTTATTTAGATGTTGTGTTAACAAATTCTGAACATTGGCTGGGATCTAAAGCATTGCCTGGTGGGATGCTCTATTTCCATGTGCATAATCCGATGGTTTCAGGTAAACAATGGCTAGACGATGATGAAGTAGAAAAAGAGATTTTTAAAAAGTTCAAAATGTCGGGCTTACTACTAGAGGATGAGCATCTTGTATCGATGATGGATACGGGTCTTGAAAAAGGTCGAAGTCAAATTATTCCAGCTGGCCTTAAGGCTGGGGGCGGATTTTATAAAGGATCGAAGACGATCGAGAATGAAAAATTCGATCAGTTAAGAGCGTACATTCGTGATCTAATGAAGGATGCCGGAGAGAGGGTTACGGATGGGGAAGTTGATTTAAATCCTTTCCTAAAAGGCGGGCAAGCCGCTTGTGATTATTGTCCATTTCGCGCCGTTTGCCAATTCGATCCGTCATTAGAGGATCATCAATATCGTAAACTTAACGATTTAAATGAAGATGATGTTATTCAGCAAATGGCAAGTCGAAAGGAGAATGACCGTGGTCAACTGGACTAAAGAACAGGAACGTGCCATTTATACAGAAGGAAAAAATATACTGGTTTCGGCGGCTGCGGGCTCTGGAAAAACAGCCGTTCTTGTTGAGCGTATTATTCAAAAGTTATTAAATAAGCAATCCCCCGTAGATATTGATTCTCTACTTGTTGTTACATTTACAAATGCTGCAGCCCAAGAGATGAGGAATAGAGTCGGATTAGCCCTTGGAAAGGCCTTAGAGAGCAACCCAGAATCGCATCATTTAAAAAAACAATTATCTCTTTTACAGAATGCGTCTATATCTACTCTTCATTCATTTTGTATGGACGTCGTACGTCGTCACGCCTACTTACTAGATTTAGATCCTAGCTTTCGTATTGCAGATTCCGTTGAAGCTGATTTAATTCGTCAGGAAGTGTTGGAGGATTTATTTGAAGACTGGTATGGAAAAGAAGGGGAGGAGCAACAGCGCTTTTTTGACGTAGTTGATCGATTTTCAAGCGACCGTAACGATTTAGATGTCGAAAAACTCATTCTTGATCTCTATACATTTGCCACGCAAAATCCTTGGCCAGAACAGTGGCTCGATGAAATGGTGGACATGTATAGGACGGATGAAGTAGATAATCCTGAAGACCTTCCGTGGCTACAGCTTCTAAAGCGCGATGTCCACAGCCAACTCGACTCTATGGAGGCCGAAATCCATCAGCTCCTTGATTTAACAAGAGAGCCAGATGGACCGTCAAGTTATGGTGAAACAGCTGAAGCTGATCTTGAAATGGTCCAGCAAGCAAAAGGTGCATTAGCGGTTTCATGGGAAGAGATGCAATCTTATATAAGCACAAGTAAATTTATGACCCTTTCTCGCAAAAAAATGGAATGTGATGAGACGAAAAAGGAACGGGCTAAGAAAATAAGAGATCGTTATAAGAAGCGTTGGACTGGAATGAAGGAAGAATGGTTTCATCGTCGGCTAGATAGCTATCTAAAAGATATGCATGATCTTTATCCTGTCATGAACCAGCTAGCTACAGTGGTTAAAGATTTTAAAGGACGCTATCAGCAGCTTAAAAAGGAAAAAGCACTCGTTGATTTTTCTGACTTAGAGCATTATTGTCTGCAAGTATTGCTAGATGAATCTTCGACAAAAGATCAGCTGGTTCCCTCATCGGTAGCTAAAAGCTTTCATGATCAATTTTCAGAAGTCCTCATAGACGAGTATCAAGATACGAACCTTGTTCAGGAAACACTTTTACTGTTACTTACTGATGCACCTGATGCCGGTCATTTGTTTATGGTGGGGGATGTGAAGCAAAGTATTTATCGGTTCAGACATGCGGAGCCTTCCTTATTTTTGAATAAGTATCAACAGTATGGCCAAGAAGAGAATGATGGGGAACGAATAGACTTAGCTCGTAACTTCAGAAGTCGAAAGCAAGTATTAGACGCAACGAACTATGTGTTTCGTCAAGTTCTGGATAAAGAAGTTGGGGAAATGAATTATGAGCCCGAAGCTGAACTCATTTATAGTAACAGTATGTATGATGAAGTCCCTTTAGAAAATGCAAAGGCTGAACTTTTACTCATCGATCGGGAAGTTAAAGAAGAAGATTCAGATTCAGAAGATGAAAGCTTTGAGGATTTAGAGAAAGCTCAGCTGGAAGCTCGGGCTTATGCTGATAAAATTCGTACTTGGATCGGGTATGGAGAGGAAGAACCTTTGCAAGTCGTTGATAAGGAAACGGGAATGAAGCGCCCTGTCCAGTATCGGGATATCGTCATTTTGATGAGGTCGATGCCATGGGCCTCTACAATTGTAGAGGAGTTAAAGCAACAGGGGATTCCTGTATATGCCGAACTGTCTACAGGATATTTTGAAGCCATTGAAATTAAGATCATGCTTAACATGTTAAAAATTATTGATAATCCGATGCAAGATATTCCGCTGGCGTCTGTATTGAAATCTCCAATTGTCGGACTTAATGAAGATGAGCTCATGAAACTTCGTTTAGAAGAAAAACGGGTAAGTTATTATGAGTCTATTAAAAAAGCTGCAGATTCTTCTGCATTAGGAAGTAAAATAAAGAACTTTTTAATACAGTTAGAAGGCTTTCGAGAGCGGGCTCGTCAAGGAGCACTATCTGACTTAATTTGGCAGATTTATCGAGAAACCGGGTATTATGATTTTGTTGGCGGTATGCCTGGTGGAAGACAACGGCAAGCAAATTTGCGGGCTTTGTATGATCGAGCCCGATCATATGAATCGACTTCCTTTCGTGGTTTATTCCGCTTCTTGCGTTTCATAGAGAGAATGGAAGAGCGCGGAGATGATCTAGGAGCGGCACGAGCTCTTGGTGAACAAGAAGATGTTGTCCGTATTATGACAATACACAAAAGTAAGGGGCTCGAATTTCCTGTTGTTTTATTAGGCGGAATGGATAAGCAGTTTAATATGATGGACTTGAAAAATCGCTATTTATTACACAAAGATTATGGGTTTGGAACGAGATACATTGATCCAAAAAAACGCCTCATGTTTCCGACACTTGCTTATCATGCACTCAAAAGGGTGAAGCTAAGAGAATTGCTAGCTGAAGAAATGCGTGTGCTCTATGTAGCTCTCACCCGTGCCAAAGAAAAATTAGTGATGGTTGGTAACGTAGCTTCCTTTGAAAAGAAACAGGAAAAGTGGTTAACCTATGTTGAGGATTCAGAATGGGTGTTACCTCCTCACGATCGGTTAGAGGCAAAATCTTATTTGGATTGGGTAGGGCCGTCCTTAATTAGGCACCAGGATAGCCATGAGTTACGAGCAGATGGTGTAGAAGTAAGAACAGCAGAAGAAATTGAAAAGGATGCTTCCGAGTGGCAAATCAAACTTGCGCATGGGCGAGACTATGCCGTTGTCGAGGAGTTAGAAAAACAACGTGATGAGAAACTGCAAAACCATATTGAGCAGTGGAAGCCTATGGAAGTAGAAGAAGATCCAAAAGTTGATCGACTTGATTTTAGCTATCCGTATCAGCAAGCTGCAACTTCTCGAGCAAAGCAAACGGTGACCGAAATCAAACGACAGCGTGAAGTGGCCGATGAATACTCAAGTGATCAGCTCTTAACTCCTCATCGAGCACCACTTACGACCCGTCCACGGTTTATGCAGGAAAAACAAGGGTTATCTTCTGGTGAAATCGGAACAGCCATGCATACGGTAATGCAGCATATTCCATTTGATCAGGAGCGAACTCCAGAAGAAGTAGAAGAATTTGTTGAGCATCTTGTTCATAAGGAAGTCATTCGTCGGGAAGAAGCGGATGAAATTAATCACCATGCTATTTCAGAATTTTTCCGAACACCCATCGGAAGGATTTTGCAAGAAGTGGATCATATTGAGCGGGAAGTTCCGTTCAGTTTGACGCTGCCAGCACATGAAGTCTATCAGGATTGGCAAGAACCTACTGACGAAAAAGTGTTTATCCAAGGTGTGATTGATGCCGTCATTCCTTATGCAGATGGATGGTTCATTGTAGATTATAAAACGGATGCTATCCCAGAAGGTAAAGGAACATCGCAACAATTGCAAGACCGTTACCGAACGCAAATTCAATTATACCGAACAGCGCTAGAAAAAATATGGAAAAAACCGATTAGAAGAAGTTATTTATACTTCTTTAATGGGCCTTTAATTGTAGAGGTTGATTAAAGGAAAAGGGGATGGCTTTTACCCTAAGTAGTTCCGTTTTGGTGGAGGAACTTACGAAATAGCATACGAATTAGCAGACCAAATCGCATATGATTTGGTCTCTTATTATGTGTGCCCGGCATGGGTATAAACTCTAGGGTTCAAGTCCCGAACGGCGAAGGTCGTTGTAGCCGCTAGTTAAAGGCAAGGGTGTCCGGGGCAACCTGGAATCTGAAGGAAGCCGGAGACAAACTTCCGCCCTGAGGAACACGAATCTCATAGAAGGCTGTCTGTCTGGGATGAGTCTGCATAACAAGTCGAAGTCCCAACGACCAAAGGGACAGGCAGTAAATGAGGCAGGGATGTGGAAGGGAAGTTTATGCTTTTACCCGGGGAGGTCTGATGGGAAAGCCGTACACATGCGGTAACTGATTCCTAAAGAATCGCTGAACCATCAGAAGTCAGCCGAAGCCATAGTACCTTACCTTCCGGAAGGTAAGGGAAGGGCTGAATCATAAAATGAGTACTATTTCCCTGGCGTACGCGTCATCCGATGACACAGAATATACCAACTAACGACGAGAGAGAAGTGAAGTCTTCGAGGGCGCCGTTAGGGTGGAGGATTGATGCCACACAATAGAACGAAATGGTCACGTGGAGGTTAAGAAACATGTTGGAACACATCCTACACCGGAATAATTTGAATGCCGCCTATCTCAAGGTGACAAAGAACAAAGGAAGTCACGGCGTGGATGGCGTCTCTACCTCCGAACTGAAAGCTCAGATTTCGGAAGAATGGGACACCATCTACAACCAAATTCAGAAGGGTACGTATCAACCGTCTCCCGTCCGTCGAATCGAAATCCCGAAATCGAACGGAGGCAAACGGAAGCTAGGGATCCCTACGGTGATGGATCGTATGATCCAACAAGCGATTAACCTCTATCTTCAATCGATGTATGACCCAATATTTTCCACGAAAAGTTATGGATTCCGACCAGGAAAACGGGCACATGATGCGGTAAGACAGGCGAAAACCTATATCAATGAAGGGTACACCTGGGTGGTGGACATCGACCTCGAGAAATTCTTCGACCGAGTCAACCATGACCGCTTGATGCGGACATTAAGTTTTCGTATCCAAGACCCTCAGGTACTTCGTCTCATCCGTAAATACCTCCAAGCAGGCATTATGGAAGAAGGACTTGTGACACCAAACCGAGAAGGGACACCACAAGGAAGTCCGTTAAGTCCCCTCCTTTCCAATATTGTGCTCGATGAACTGGATAAAGAACTGGAGTCCAGAGGGATTCGCTTCGTTCGGTTTGCGGATGACTGCCAAATGTATGCACGGTCAAAACGTGCGGCCGAGAGGATCCTCAAGAATATGACAACCTTCATTGAAAAGACGTTAAAACTCAAGGTCAACCGAGAGAAAAGTGCGGTAAGCCGCCCATGGAAACGTAAGTTTCTGGGGTTCAGCTTTACCTCTTCGGTGAAAGGAAAAGCTAGAGTTCGCGTCCACAAAGAGTCGATTCAAAAGGCTAAACAACGTTTACGTCAACTGACAAGCCGAAAATGGAGTACTGATATGGAATTCCGGTTAAAGAAAATCAATCAATTTCTTACAGGATGGTATAACTACTTCAAATTGGCGGAAACGCCTTCTGTCTTCAAAAGGATAATGGAATGGCTGAGAAGAAGACTCCGAATGATTCGGTGGAAGGAATGGAAGATGCCAAAGACGAAAGTGAAGAACTTGATGTCCTTGGGTGTGACGAAAGCGAAAGCTTTTGAATGGGGAAACACAAGAAAGGGCTACTGGCGCATCGCCAGTAGCCCCATCCTCCATCGGACCCTCAATGACCAATATTGGCATCGTATGGGTTTGAAGTCATTGAACTAACGTTAGAATTTTATGAAACCGCCGTATACGGAACCGTACGTACGGTGGTGTGAGAGGACGGAGGTTAGTCACCTCCTTCTACTCGATTCCTTGTTATATCAACGATTATCGGTATTTAACATATAAATTGCATAAAAAATCAGAGATTGTGTGAACTCGAGATGTTTGTGTGAATGTAGGGGCTGCGGGAAACGGCTCGCTTTCCATGGGGCGGGCGCTGAGCCTCCTCGGACTTCGTCCTGTGGGGTCTCAGCTGTCCCGCACATCCCATAGGAGTCTCCCCGTTTCCCTCCGCCCCTTTACCATATAAGTGTCTCGATACCACTTCAAGAAAAGGCAGTCATTCCTAAGTTTGCATGCACATCTTGATAGCGGGCGGTCCTATTAAAACCCTTGATATAGAGAGATTCATTGCAATAGAACACGGATAGTGGAAGAATAGTCCTTCTGGGAAAGGGATTCGTTTCTCACACATCGAATGGGGGGGCTTGAGAATCTCCCCGTTTCCTATCCACCCATCCTTTGCTTTTAATGAACGGCCCTACTGCCATAAGTCGTCTTCTGTGTTCGCTACATGTTGACTGTGATTCTCTGCTCTTATTAAATTTAAACACTTTTTCAGCGGCCTCAGCTTTAGCTCGAGGAGGCTTGTCGTCTTCCCCGCGGAAAGCGAGTGGTTTCCCATCCCCCGATAAAAAGCAACGGAACCGCCATTCTTTTATTAAACAATCTGGGGTTTAGTTTAACAAGAAAATATAAAAAAACGATTGGACATTATAAAATGGACCCTGTAAAACAGACACTGATAAAAAACTACCTATCAGTTTCTCTGTTTTGCAGG
>NZ_JBHSZV010000049.1:0-44620 GCF_042663045.1 Halobacillus seohaensis
CACAAACATCTCGAATTCAAGCACAATCTCTGATTTTGTATGCTAATTTATATGTTAAATACCGTTATTCCTTGTTATTTCATGTTTTGTACTCGAAAACTGAACCCGTTAGATTTTGGGATAGTGTTTTTCAAAAGTTCATTATTAATAGAAAAGGACTTTTTCAGTGGCCTCGGATGGGGCCCCCGTGAGAGTCTTCGTGTATTCAGGCTTTTAGTTTGGTTTATGTTCTTCCAAAATTTTTTCAAAACAACAATTCCCTATAAAATCGCTTTGATTAAAAACCTACGTTCTTCAATTCTGGTTGCCGTAACATTTTCTTTAATCGCTCATAGCTTTTAATCCATTTTTTATATTCTCCTAGTCTACTGATAGATTCATTATAGACACAAAAACAAAAGAAGGAAATCACCGATTCAGAGTAGGTGATTCCCTTCCTTTATTCTTTGGTCCCTCACTAGATTATTTACTAGTTAAGGCACGCTTACTATCTTCCTCGTTGATTTGATCCTGATCTTTTTTCCCGGGTTTTGGACTTTTAATGAAAAAGGATAACACTAACCCAACAAACGCGGTAATTCCAGCTACAATGAAGGAAACATTCACACCGTGAATCAGACCATTCACTCCCTCATCAGGAATCGCCCCGTTAGTCATTACGGTAACAAGCAAGGCAGTACCTACGGCTCCTGAAACTTGGCGCATCGTATTATTCATCGCCGTGCCATGTGGCATTAAATCTACGGACAATTGATTTAATCCAGCAGTAGTTACGGGCATCATCACCATTGCCACACCTAACATCCTTACTGCGTTAACTACAGCTAAATAGGTGAAGGTTGTCTGGCTATCTAGATTAGTAAACATAAAGGTCGTAATCGTTAAAATGACTAACCCGATAATAGCCAGCCATCTCGCTCCATACTTATCAAAAAGTTTACCTGTAATAGGATTCATAACTCCCATGAGTAATGCACCAGGTAATAGCATGAGTCCTGATTCAAAAGCTGTAAAACCTAACATATTTTGCATGAATAATGGCAGAACGGTCGCACCCCCGATTAAAGCTATGAAGACGACCATTCCTAAAGCAGTGGTTAAAGTAAATACTTTGTTCTTAAATACTCTAAACTCTAAGATCGGCTGCTGCAGTTTAAACTGTCTTAAAATAAACCATGTAAGTGCAACAACTCCGATAACCATAGCAATGACAACCTGTTGAGCTGCCCATCCCGAGTTACCAGCGGTACTAAACGCATATAGTATGCCACCAAACCCTAAGGAAGATAAGATTATCGATAAAACATCAATTTTCGGAAATGTTTGCTTGGTAACATTTTTAAGAATAAAATAAGCAATGATAAAATCAATAATAACGACTGGTAAAATCACATAGAATAAACTTCTCCAAGGGAATTGTTCAACAAGCCAACCGGATAACGTTGGACCAATAGCTGGAGCGAATGAAATGACCAAGCCGAACATTCCCATCGCTGCCCCGCGCTTTTCTATCGGATAAACCATCATCAAAATCGTTTGCATTAACGGCATAATTATCCCAGCACCAGAAGCTTGGATAATCCGACCAACCATCAAAATTCCGAAGTTAGGCGCAATCGCACAAATGGTTGTACCGACAGCAAACAATCCCATCGCTGATAAAAACAAGGCGCGCGTCGTAAATCGCCCAATTAAAAAAGCCGTGATTGGAATCATAATTCCGTTCACTAGCATAAAGATGGAAGTGAGCCATTGAGCAGTACTCGCTTCTAGACTAAGATCTCTCATGATATGTGGTAGTGCGGTAGCTAATAATGTTTGATTTAATATCGCAGCAAAAGCGCCTGAAATTAAAACAAACATCAAAGGTACACGATTAATTTTCTCCTCCGAACGTGTCGGTTCTTTTTCATCAACCATTCAAATTTCCTTCTTTCTTTTTCGTGGAATACATGTATTTGCTTAAGAGCACATTTAAATATATTAACACAGCCTATAGTCAACGGAAAGAAAAATGATTAGCTACCTAATTATTTTTCTTTTGAAAAAATATCACAAACCCACTATTAAAGGAATAATTGGTATACTTTTTTATTAGCAGCCTATACTTTTCATCGGTACCTAGGAGTTTCAAATGGAGATAATTGATTATCCTAACATAAGACTTTACACTGGTTATATAAGGAAAGGATGATTCGATATGGGACAAACAATTAATGGTAAAATTGCCTACATTACAGGTGCAGGTAGCGGAATTGGACGAGCGACTGCATTGGAACTAGCACAAGAAGGAGTACATGTAGGATTAATGGCTCGTACAGAAAGCAAGTTAAATAAAGTCGCCGAAGAAGCACGAGCACTAGGCGTAAATGCAAGTATAGCCGTCGTTGATATCTCAAAAATGGAGGAAGTCGACCATGCAGTAACTTCCCTCAAAGATGAGCTAGGACCTGCTGACATTTTAATCAATAATGCCGGAATTAGTTATCGTGGTTCTTTCTTAGAAATTGAACCCGAAGATTGGAAACATACAATAGAGGTAAACGTATTCGGAACCTACCATGTTACACGCGCCGTGCTTCCTCAAATGATTGAAAAAGATCAAGGCGACATCATGAATATCTCATCAAGTAACGGCCTAAAAGGAACTGCTGGCGCTACAGCCTATAGTGCTTCCAAATTTGCGATCTCAGGAATGACCGAAGCTCTTATGCAGGAAGTGCGCCGAAATAATATTCGCGTAAGTACCCTTAATCCTAGTTTAGTTGCTACAGAGTTGGCATTAGGGGATAAATTAGATGAAACGGATAAAGAAAAGTTTATGCAGCCTGAGGATATTGCGGAGTATATGGTGGCTCAACTGAAGTTACATCCGCGCATTTTCATAAAATCTTCCCTACAGTGGGCAACGAACCCATTTTAAAAAAGTACCTGCCCTCCTACCTTTAGTGTAGAGGGCAATTTTTTTGCGAAAAATAGACACTCCGTCGGTAAAGTTCTGATTTTGGCCGATAAAATTTCATCTATACGGAAGTCCCCAAGTTATCGTTCCGTTTCACCCTCTTCCCACAAAACCATAAAAAAGCTCAAAGACTGCAACAAACGCAGTCTTTGAGCTTACTCTCATATCAGCTAGTAATTTTTTCATAGGAAAGTTCCTTTTCCATTACTTACTCATGCTCAACGGTCGAACTCCCTCTCTTACTGCAATAAACTCGGGACGTTCTTTTCCTTCTGAGAACTGAACCCGTTAAGTTAAGGGGTACAATTTGCGTTTTTGTACTCCAAAACCGAACTACTTATTAAACCATTTCTAACTTTTAATAGCTTACAGCAGCATAAGAATTTATTCGTCCTTCACTAAAATAATACCCCGTACCACTAATTGGATCCGCCGTATTTTCAATAGCTTCGCGGATTTGTGAATTGTTTCGTCCTTGCTCTGCGAGTATCCCAGCTAGTCCTGCTACGTGAGGTGAAGCCATCGAAGTTCCTGACATATAAGCATATCCACTGTTTGGAACAGTTGAAGCGATGTCAACACCTGGAGCAGTTACATCTACCCATGCACCGTAATTAGAGAAGGAGGCTTTGTTATCGTATCGATCAACAGCCCCTACTGCAATCACATTGTCATAGGAAGCGGGTTCAAAGGTTGTAGACACACCATCGTTTCCTGCTGCAGCAATAACGACTGATCCCTGATTCCAAGCATAATCCACTGCATTTTCTAGTGTTTGTGTATCACAATCGCAGCCTAAAGATAGATTAATAACTTCTGCACCCTGATCGGCTGAGTACTGAATCGCATCTGCAATGGCTGATAGAGATCCGTTTCCGTTTTCATCTAGCGCACGTACAGCAAGAATTTCAGTATTCGGTGCCATTCCGGCTATCCCTTCAGCATTATTTGTCTCCGCAGCAGCCGTTCCTGCAACATGTGTTCCATGTCCATTTTCATCCATAGGAGTATAATCATAATCTATAAAATCATATCCCCGAACCGTTTTTTCATTTAAATCTGGATGGTTATAGTCCACTCCTGAATCGATAATAGCAATTTCCTGACCGCTATTGCCTCGAGTGATATCCCAAGCAGCTGGTGCTTCCGTATTTTGCGGCCCATACTGCACATTACGATAGTAAGTATCATTAGGAGTCCATGTTGCATGAAATTCGTAGTTGGGTTCAGCATACTCTACATTAGGATTTTTGTTTAAAGCTTTTACAACAGCCTCGACATTCCCTACTTTC
Organism: Halobacillus seohaensis; assembly: GCF_042663045.1. Taxonomy (NCBI): domain Bacteria; kingdom Bacillati; phylum Bacillota; class Bacilli; order Caryophanales; family Bacillaceae; genus Halobacillus; species Halobacillus seohaensis. The sequence continues at coordinate 4,255 of NZ_JBHSZV010000049.1, forward strand.
AACACTTTGAAGTTAGAATCCACTGCATCTTTGTCAACGATCTCATCGGCTTTGACACCTTTTAAAGCCGAATTTTCTTTGGACTGACCCTTACCCTCTTTAAATTTTACTACGACTTCGCCTTCAACATAGTCACCCTTTTCCATCTGAGCATTTACCTCTGATTGTGGTAATTCTTCAACTTTTTCAGCGTAAACATCATAAACATTCGGCAGCAATGACAATGTTATTGCAAGTGCGATCGCAGTCAAACCTTTCAATCTCATAAAAAATCCTCCTTTTTTGGTATAGTAATAGATTCACCAAAATAAGGAGGATTTCCTGTAATTTCGACTTGGGAAAGAACAAGTAATTTTAGTATACTAACGAGTAAACTCAGGCTATCGTTTGGGCAAGTTCATTCTTTTCCTAAAATTAATAAGCCATGTTTTTTTTCCATCACGTAAGGTCCTGGTAATTCACGAGGTGGTACACCATAATATGACTTCACGGCCACTTTATCTGCTTTCTTCTTCTTTTCTATAAATTGGTCAATCTTCTCTACTGGTACTCCACTCGGTTCAATAACTACAGTTTTATCAATTCTAACGATGAAATTTCCGGTGATCTTTAATTTCTTTCTGCCAAAGTAAAGTTCCTTAATCGGTTCGATAATAATCTATCCTTTCATTCGCCGATTTCTAGTTAGATGCTAACTAAAAGAAAGTTTGATAATAAAAATAAGCTACAAGCAATGATAGTATTGAAGCAATGGAACCTGTAATTCTAATTGGCAGTCGCAATTCACGGAGAACTGCCCCTACGATAATCCCTGCCACAACCATACAAGTGATTAATGAAAATAGATGGAATACCATATAATTCATAGAAACTGGATCTACTACTTCTCCAGCCAACACGACACCTCCCATGCCTCTAGTGCCTAACGCCTTTAGACAAATGATTTATTTCTTGATTTTTATGTATTCAGCCGTTCCACACTTTTCACATTGGATTAGCACATCCGCAAGGTTCAATCCTGGAAAGGACACGTGTCGAGGTCCCATCGAACGATCTTTGCAGTCCTCACAAACATACTTATCGGTAATATTGAAAATGTAAGTATGAAAGTCAAGTCGCATAGATTCTGTCATCCCTATCCCCCCTTTTACTATCAAATTCCGGTTACTACACCCTATATCGGTATATTTCGACAAATTTATACAATTTCCTTTATTTTTTTGAAAGTTCGAATGTTTGTTGCTTGTTTTTAAATTGTGCGGTACCTGGTACCACACAACAAAGACAGATTCACATTGTACAGATAAACACTAACATATCAACAAAAAAGAGCATCAAACTGCTATGCAATTTGATACTCAAGTCATCTTACATTTTTAAAGTTTACACCTCAAAACTGAACTACTTAATTCAATATCCAATTTGTTATTTGTACTGTAATTTCACGTTTTCTCCACAGTATCAGAACTACTTAAACAAATAATGGATATCTTATTATTTGTTTATCGTTTGGATAAGTGACAAGAGTGTAGGAGAGACTGTATTTGTATCCACTAAACCATCCTCACACTGCTTGACCCTATCCAACTGATCCAAAAAATAATCGTCACGACACTTAAACTTCAATGTACCCGAAGTGATCTGGCCCTTCACACTAATTACTTGATCATGTAGCCATTCTCTGTCCAATGGTATCTCTCCTTTTACGGTATCTATACTTGAAAGTATAGGTACTAAGCGAACAAAATATACGTTTTAGTGGAAATAAGGACAAGTTCTTCTACATTAAAAAAATAATTCTTACTGAGTTTTTCTTCTCATTAATATGTATAAGAAAGCCAGAGCTTCATAAGCTCTGGCTTTCTATGTTAATCCTTTTTATTAATATATTCGTTAGGCTCTTCATTACCCGCACTACTACTGTTTTTAAATTGACTTAAACGACCATTTCTGTGTTCTCCATGGTTTTTGTTCTCTTTGAATTGGTTATCAGGTTTCTTATCTTTTTTCGACATTATTACCCTCCTTTTCTTATAAGAGATGATATTAGTTTAGATTAAATAAAACTTTCTATTCATCACAATAAACAACTATCCATTAATTCGTGTGGCGAATGTTTGATTTGAAAATTACAGGGAAGAAGACCTATGACAATAAAATGCTTGTTGTATACATTCTGTAAAAAGGAGAGGTTTACAAATGGCACGATTAGATGGTCAAATCGCAATCATTACAGGTGGAAGTGGCGGTATCGGTAAGGAAACCGCTAAGTTGTTTTTACAAGAAGGAGCAAAAGTCTCCCTCGTAGATTTAAATGAAGAGGCTTTAGAAGAAGTTAAATCTGATCTTGAATCTTATGGCGAATTGATGACTGTTAAAGCAAACGTTTCTGAAGAATCTGAAGTACAAAACTATGTACAGAAGACTTTAGATCGCTTTGGTACCATTGATATTTTCTTCAACAATGCCGGTATTGAAGGAAAGGTTGCCCCTATTACTGAACAAACGGTAGAAGACTTTGATAAAGTTTTCAATGTGAATGTGCGTGGGGTTTTCCTTGGTTTGAAACACGTTCTGCCAACGATGACTGAAAAAGGAAACGGAAGCATTATTAATATGTCCTCTGTTGCTGGTTTAATGGGCGCTCCTGGTGTGGCTCCTTATGTTACTTCAAAACATGGAGTGGTAGGCATTACTAAGGTCGCAGCGCTAGAAGCTGCCCCGTCCAATGTAAGGGTGAATTCTGTCCATCCTTCACCAGTAAATACTCGAATGATGCGCTCCCTCGAGAAAGGATTTAATCCTGAAGATGCTGCAGCAGCTAAGGATCAACAAACAGAAGCTATTCCATTAAATCGCTACGGTGAAAGTGACGATATCGCGAAACTTGTGCTTTTCTTAGCTTCTGATGATAGCAAATTCGTTACGGGTAGCCAATATCGCGTGGATGGTGGTATGGGTGCTAGTTAATAGATGAAAAACTGAGTCCTCTCTTTAGGGGATTCAGCCTTTATTATGTGTTGCACAGTTACGAAATCGCGAATAATATATCATTCTTTCGCTAATGTCTTCTATTGTATGGATCCACAAATCTTATGAACTTTTGCCTCTTCCCACTTTCTGCTCTAACACTTTCTTCAACTCCGTCCAAGGTGCAACAATTTCCTTCGCAGCTAAAAAACTTAATCTCGTCGGACCTAAAAAAGATGTACCACATCACTCGATTGAGTTAATCTCCATGGGAAAAACGGCAGCGGAAATGATTCAATACCAAACCAACTCAGAATCGGCCGTTGTTGGGAAGACCTTGCGTGAAGTATCTTTCCCGAATACGAGCAAATATTAGTGCGATTATAAGAAATAAGACGATTGGTACTGCACCTCTAAGTCCCGCCCATGAGAGGAATGTTTTTTCCTTCAAAGTATAATTCATTTTTATGGTTGATATAAAAACAGCGATCGGTCGTGCGATCAATATCAAGATAACCGATAGAACTAAGCCGTTCAACATAATATCCATTGTGAACAATTGCCCGGGAAATGATAATAACCCTAAAATGATAAACATCAAGATTTGAGCCATCCAAGCAAATCCCTCATTGAATTGGAATATAGAGTATCGATAGGTCAATTCAGAGTTCCGAGTTCCCTATCAGAAGGTCCGCCACGTAAACAGCAAGAAATCCGCTGCCACCAAAGAATGATGTAGCACTATAGGACATTAAGGCAAAGGCTACCGATAAAATCGGATAAAGAGCACTTGAATCTAATTTGATTGAAATAGTGAACAAGTAATCAATCGTAGTATGGAAGATACCATGTGTTGCAGAAGTTAGTTATCCTATCATAAGTGATATAAAATCGCGTATAAAGTGCCTTGTTCATCTTTAGAAATCTCTATCAAAAATGAACGAAAACTTTTTTGAATAATTTTCGTTCTATTCTTGTATTAATCATTATAGTCGGTTCTAAACAATAACTCTTTAGGGATTACCGTTCCTCGTGTACCTCGCAAATCCGCGAGCGTATCTACGTGTGTTCAAGAAAGTTATCAAAATTCCTCCAAATATTTTCTAACTCCCCCCTCTTTCACCATTCCAAACAGAGATAATAGCTGGTGTTCTTAATTTCCCATCATTATAGGAAACAATAAAAACATCAAAACAGCTAATCAAAGGTAATAACTGGTTCCTACAAAGTATATCCAATGTTAATCCTTCATAATTTTCCAGATCATCACTGACTCAAAGTGTCACCTCCATAGTAATTATCAACTTGATAAACTATACGGTATGAAATCTGTAACAGTTGCTCATTATATTTCACCTATCTTATACTAGAACTACCAATACAGTTGGAGGTTTTACTATGGTGATACGCTTAATCACATTTTTTATGATCGGTATCGTTTTGTTCACATTAATCACCTTATTTTCACCTAATTTATTAAGTTACCTTTGGATTGCCCTAGCCGTTCTACTTGTTATCGGTATAGGCTATCTAGCCTTTCACTACTTAAAAAAGATTTTTGTTCTATTTCATGAAGAAAACAAGAATTCATAAAAAATAAAAAGAGTTCTAGGAAAATGTTGAAATCCTGGAACTCTTTTTATGTTAATTTATTTCCTATCAGATTATTCAAAAGTCATCTTACTCATCACATACACACCGTAATTCCTGTGCACAGCTCATCTGATTAGCAATAGCATAACCAACAACCTCATAACCTTTCCTTCTTAATATCCGAACACATAAGTTCCTTTCTACTTGATCAGAAGAAATGAGAACGAGCTTTTTATTAGGAATGTCCGTATAATGTCTCTTTAAATAAGGAAGCGGAACACAATAAGCTTGGTTAGCCGACTCGCGACTAGAAGTCTGGTAATCTCTAGTATCTATATAAACAACATCATCCTCAGATTCATTTCTCTGAGGAATATCCATGTTTTGTACACCTAAAACCGGGATATATCTGTAAAAGAAGGATAACAACAATGCGATTATAACTACAATCCCCACGATATACATGGCTACCTCCTTGTTTTTCTATAATGGATACATAATATACCTCACAATGTATTAATTCAACCGTTTTGTTTTGCCATGCATTTAACTACAAGCAAGCCCTAGGAATTGGTCCATACCTAGGGCTGACTAGTATGCATTTTATTATTTCACTTCTAAAGTCCATTCATGACGATCTTCCACTTTACCTGTTTGAATGCCTGTAATTGTATCGTATAGTTTTTGCGATAATTCTCCGATTTGATGATCGTTAATGATCATTTTGCGCCCTAACCAATTCAATTCACCAACTGGAGAAATCACGGCCGCAGTTCCTGTACCGAACGCCTCTTCTACCAGGCCTTCTTCGTAAGCTTTATAAAGCTCTTCTACAGAGATTTTACGCTCAACTACGGGAATGTCCCATTTTTTCAACAATTCAATGATTGACATTCTCGTAATGCCCTTTAAAATACTTCCATTCAATTCCGGAGTAACAACCTCTCCATTAATTTTGAAGAAAATGTTCATACTCCCTACTTCTTCGATATACTTTTTCTCCATTCCATCCAACCATAGCACATCAGCATTGCCTTCTTTATAGGCCTTTGCTTGTGCTTGATAGCCAGAAGAATAGTTGCCGGCGGTTTTCGCCATTCCTGTGCCGCCTTTTACAGCACGAGTAAATTGGTCTTCCACATTAATTGTTACTGGACGCAAACCACCCGTAAAGTAAGAACCAACAGGGGATAAGATTATCATTAATTTATACGATTGGGAAGGAGCAACTGCGAGACTCGTTTCAGTCGCAATAATAAATGGACGTATGTAAAGTGAGGTCCCTTCAGTCGATGGTACCCAATCCTTTTCTATGCTGATTAATTCTGTAAGGTGGTTCATCACTTGATCTTCGTCAATTGGCGGAATGCTTAGCCGTTCACTGGAGCGATTTAACCTTTGAAAATTCATGTCTGGACGGAATAGTAGTATGCGATCCTCTTCTGCTCGGTAGGCCTTCAACCCTTCAAATACTGTCTGACCATAATGAAAAATCATCGCTGCAGGATCTAGCGTTAATGGTTCATACGGTACAATTCTCGGATCATGCCAACCCTTTTCTACTTCATAATCCATAACAAACATGTGGTCAGTAAACGTTCGTCCAAATGGAATTTGATCCGATTGAGGTTTAGGTTTTAGGTTCTTACTTTTTACAATTTCTAGTTTTTGTTCATTCATAGTTAAGTCTCCTTATTTCCAATGGTTTGTCTCTTGATAGATCTGTCTTTCCTTTGAGGGTTAACTTATACAGAAACGATGATATTAGTATTCATTGTACGCTTTACCTTTCGAATTTTAAAGACTTTTGATCGCAATCCTCCAAAATTTCTTTTGCACATTAACGCACTAGACTAAATCGAGGTGGAGTATTGAATGCGGCGCGATATTCCTCAATAAAATTCGAAGTTAACCGTTTTAATTGATTGATCATACATTTATAGATAGATAACCATTTGGAGGGGAATTTTTATGACATTACCATCTATAGACCTTGGACTCATGTCTGAACACTTAGCGGCTCATGAAGGAATCATTCATAAGCTCGAGAACTACTTATCAAAGGTAACATCCACAGAATTAAGAGAAACCATTGACTTGCAAGTCAACGTTATGCGTGCTCACGTCAAAGTCATGTTAATGCTCATCAATCCATATCTACATGAATATGTAGTCGTACCGCCCCTTTCTACACATAAGAGCAATCATGGACCTCAAGCAAATACAATGGAGCAGAATTTAAAAAATAAGCCAATCGCTTTAGAAGCTCGGTCCACAGCAAAATCAATGGCGAATGAAAATTTCACATCCGCGCTCTTCATGAAAAACCATAATGTCAAACAGGCACATATTGAAATGGCACTACAACAGGTAACAATTCAGGAAAAATATAATGAATATATCAAGAAGATGGGATGGGCCTTTGTTCCTTATGCCTCTCTTCAGGAGCAAATCCATACCTACCAAAATTATCAACGAATGTTAATTTAAGACCTCCATTTCTACTAAAAATATAAACATAGAAATACCTTCCCCAACTATATTTACATTTAATAGTTATCGGCCTTTCCACCTTTTCAATAGAAGCATATTATAAAGTATCTACTAAAAAGGTGGTGAGTTTATGAGTTATTATGGCGGAGGAGGATTCGCGTTAATTGTTGTGCTGTTTATTCTTTTAATTATTGTTGGGACATCTTTTGTAAAATGGTAAGAGAAGAACAAAAACCATTCTTCGATCGGAGCCAGGACTAATGTCTTGGCTTTTCCCATACTAAGGGTGTGAAAGATTCCTAGAAAACTAATCTTGATCTATTTTTTGAACTTCATATTTATATCCTAAGCATTGATAATTTTGTCTTTGATACATTTCTCTAGGAGTATCTTCTCCGTCAGCAACTAAGATCACCGTTTTGTCAGAAAATTGATCCATAACAAACCTTTGCAACCTGCTTCCTATACCCTTCTTCTGAAACATTTCGGCAATAGATAAATTATCTATTTCTACCGTCTCCTCCGCAACAATCACATCCATAGATCCCGCTGCAGTCCCCTTGTAAAAAGCGAGAACCTGTAAAATATGTCTTTCTTGAAAATTACGTTTATGCAATTCAATTTTTTGTTCCGCGAATTCACGACCAAACTCTAAATCTTGCGGAAATTGTAATTGAACAAAGGTTTCAAAATTCTCATGAGTTACTTCTACAACCTCTATATCGGATTCGTTCTTTACTAAAGGAAATTGATGAGGCTCAATCGCGTACAATTCGTTATAACCAAAGTCATAACCAATATTCTGGAAATAATCAGTCAACGTAACTGTCGGAACTGTATTTGCAGGTAAATAGAATTTCTCATGCTTTTGTCCATATTTCCTATGATAATCTCTTAAATAATGAGCAGCTTCTTTAAACTGCCTCAGATTGGGCAAGTCATTAAATTGAATAAAATTACTATCATATCTCGTTAACATTTCAGGATAATGAATATGTTTATATCGCTCGTCTTCATATACAACGTGACCTACTTATAAATATTTTCAAATGTTATTTGTTTCATAAAATTATTCCTCTCAAATTTCTCTCTTTTTTAGGTTAAGTTAAACGTTAATATTGATCGTTGCCCGAGTTGAGAATGAAGTTTATTCAACCATCGAGCAGTATGATGAAACAAAGAATTGGTGAGGTACATAACAAGGCTATTTTACTGGTGATTATATAGACTTTATTAATAAATACCCATTAAAAAACTTGTGCAGAGAGAAGTTTCTCCTACACAAGTTGATTTCTTATTTCCCTATTTTTCTTAACTGTTCTTCTGCCATTTTTCCGGTGATTGGTAAATGGTACCTTTCTCCTTGATAAGCTTTGACCATTAAGAAAATCCATAAAACAAGGGTAAGAGGAGCGATCAGTAAACTTATGATAATACCGACAATCGGGATAAAATTAACAACTAAACTTAAAACAAAAAATCCCCCAAACACTAGGACAGATTGCATGGCATGAAAGCGGATATTGTCATTTTCCTTTTCGATTAATAGAAATACAACCCCGCTAATAAAGCCGAGTAAATAAGCCAACAGTCCCCCTACATTTTCCTCTAAACCCGTTGAGGATTTCTGGTTCTTTTCTGATTCCTTTTCACTTTCAGACGACACTTTTTGATTTGGCTCTTCTTCCATTTTGCTCATTCCTCCTTTTCTTCATCTTTCAACAGGCTAACGAACATCGCTACTGTCAATGAAGCATACATAAGCGGTAGAAATGGCTAAACTAACTTGCCTAATCAAACCAATTGTCAAATTATTCTGTATATTTATTAAACGAATAATCACTCCTTTCGTCAATGTAAGTAGCTTTCATTTGAAGTAAATTGTTGCTCGCATAATAGATACTAGTAAAATTAATGTTACGCAGCGTGTTACATCAGGCCCCGTCATAATTAAAAATGCAGCAGAAATGCCATGAAAATTGTGACGAACCCCCAAAGTAACAGTATCTGGAAAAGTATTGCATTAAATCCAGCAGCTCTTGCCATGGTACTCACATGTTTTTTGACGTTCATTGTAAAGGTTATGCTTTCGGCCAAGTTTTCTTGTTATGAAATATATTAACCGCTACCAAACCACCACCAATTAAACCAGATAACCCAATGATTGCTTACCTCCAACCATCACTCAATGTTCTCATCCCCTTTTAAAAAATAAATCCGCAATCCTGCAGCTAAAAATACCATTAGCTTTTCAAAAGCAAATGAACGTACTGCAGACAAATGCATAGGATAAGGTAATTAGCCTAGCTACCAAACAATAACTATAAGAATAAGTCATAAAAACCGAGGTGAAGGTATGGCTGTTGTGAAGGCAACACAAAAAGATATTAATCTGTTAGCAAGATTGCTAAGAGCAGAGGCTGAAGGTGAAGGGCAAATAGGAATGATGCTCGTTGGTAATGTTGCAATAAACAGAGCGAGAGTCATTTGTTCCGATTTTGAAGACGTACGAAGTATTCAGGAAGTAATTTACCAACCGAAAGCATTTGAAGCTATTACAAAAGGTTATTTTTTTCAAAGGGCAAGGGAGAAAGAAAAACGATTAGCTCGTAGATCTGTACAAGGAGAAAGACGTTGGCCGGCTAAATATAGTTTATGGTACTTCAGACCAGACGGGGACTGTCCAGCCACCTGGTATGACCAACCTCTAGTGGGAAGATATAAGCTCCACTGTTTCTACCAGCCTACTGGTGAAGAATGTGAAGATGTTTATAACACGTTTTAATTCTCCTCTTTTTAAACGTAAAAAGTCACCATGCTGATCAGCATGGTGACTTTTTCTTTTATTAGCAGAATGAATCTTTTGATTTCGGTACTGATAATCCAAACAATGGCCTGAGGTAGAGAGCTAAGAAAGTCCCTGCTAATGCTAGAACACCCCAAATGTAGCCGTGAAGACTAAAGGATGCAATTCCTCCAAAGTAGGCGCCAATGTTACATCCAAACGCGAGGCGGGCACCATACCCCATGAATAAACCACCAATAACTGAAGCGGCAATATTTTTTCCATTCATTTTAGAGAACTTAAATAGTCCACCTGCTGCGGATGCTAGAAATGCTCCTAAAATAACACCTAAATTTAATACAGTTGTTGAATCAGCAAAAATTGATGCGTCCAAAACTGCGGCATTAGCACCTTGCCAATAACTCCAACTAGCTACATCAATTCCGAAGAACTGAGCAACTTTAGAGCCCCATAGTGCAAAAGCTGATGTAACTCCCCATGGCGCACCACGAGTCATTAGTGTTAAAGCATTAAGAACAGCTAATATAATGGCTGCGGCAAACAAAGGCCATGAACCACGAAAGATTCTTGACCATCCCTTTGTAGATGGTACAGGTGCCATTTTCGGTGCCTTTTTCTTTTTTTCTACAACTAACGTAATCCAAGCAACGAGACTAAACAGAGCAATTGATAAAAACCAGGCTCCACCGTAGCCGAGACCCGTGGATGTTGCTAAAGAGACGGGTTCAAATGCTGGTAGGTCTTCCGTCCAGAATGGCAGATGATGAGCTCCTATTGTTGAACCAACAATAAAGAATAATAGCGTGACAAACATAACGGAGCGTCCTCCACCAACTGCATATAGCGTACCAGAAGCACAGCCACCGCCAAGCTGCATTCCAATTCCGAACATGAATGCACCTACAAGCAGACTCACTCCGACTGGTGCGACATAACCAGCAACGCCTCCGCCAAAGAAAGAATAACCAAAGGCTAGAATTGGAGCAAATAATGTTACGGCGACACCTAACATTACCATATGAGAACGTAACGCTTTCCCATTACCAACAGACATAATTCTACGAAATGCGGAAGTAAAGCCAAAACGTGCATGGAATAATGTATATCCCAACAATAGGCCAATAACAAGAAGTAACGACTGTACTATATTTTGTGTAATCATTAGATAAATCATCAAAATTGCTCCAACGATTAAACCACCAACTATAAGCGGCATTTGCGGACGATTTAAATCAGCATCTTCTCGTTGAACTGGATCTTTTACTTCATCTATAGGCTGAACGTTTGTTATTGCCATTTTAAAACACCCTTTTCCTTATAAATTTACTCGGAATTAAACTACTAAATTATAATAACGCTTGATTATCTTTATGTCAAAATAATTTAATCAATAGGAAAAAGTTAGCACAATCTCAGATTTTCAGACAATAAGTACAGTCTTCTCTAATTAGAGTAAGTAATTCCATTACCGTGGATAACAGGTGAAATAACATACTGACCACTCGCTTTCCGTGGGGAAGACGGCAAGCCTGAGGAGGCTCAGCGTACGCCTACGGAAAGCGACTCCTTCCTTACCGCCCCTTTCTCCACACAATCATCTCGGAATCGAATCTTCTATAACAATCCTTCACAGACCCTACAATTTCCTACTTGTCTATAAAATCAACATAGCAAATAGCATACCAATTAACATAGTAATTAGCACGTTGATAACAGCTTTATTATGCGATTTGTATAATAATTCAAATGTTATTATCCCATAACCTCTGATATATAAGGGAAAAACAAGAGACCAAATCATATGCGATTTGGTCTGCTAATTCGTATGCTATTTCGTAAGTTTCTCCACCGAAACGGAACCACTTATAATTAGAGAAGACTGCTTTTCGATCCTTCTGCCACCCCGTGTTTATTCAGCTTTATTTGATTGACTGTTTTCGTCTTCAGTTTGTGTTCCCACTTCAAATTCCTTAACTAATTCATGTAACTGATGACTCGATTGGTTCAAATTTTCAGCCGAGTGGGCTAATGACTCTAATGCCCCTGTTTGTTCATCAATAGATGAATTGATTTCTTCATTTGCAGCAGCGGTTTGCTGAATACTTGAAGCTATGTTGTCCACCGAACTTACGACATTATTTTTATATTGGTTAATATCTTCAACATTGGCAACGTTACTTTCAATACTATTAGTAATTTGACGAACGGCTGACTCAATATCATTAAAGGCTTCCTCTGTTTTCGCTACCACATCATTTTGCGTATTGGTAATCTTTCTTGCATCATCCATCTTGTTGATCGCCCCAGTTGAGCTTATTTGAATTTGATCGATGATTTTACGAACCTCATCCGTAGAGTTCGCCGTTTGTTCCGCTAACTTACGAACCTCTTCTGCAACTACAGCAAAACCCGCTCCGTGTTCTCCTGCTCTAGCTGCTTCAATACTTGCATTTAATGCTAAGAGATTCGTTTGTTCTGATATATTATTAATCGTCAAAATAAAGTTGCCAATATGTTCAATCTGATTCGTTAACTCTCTTACAACGTTTTCAACCTCTGCAATGGTTCTTTTCGATTCCTCGGAGTGTTTGCGTAACTCGTCCATTTGTGCTAATCCATTTTGGTTAACTGTTGTGGCACGATCAGATAATCCATTCATATGATCACTACTTTGAGCAACGGACTCTATCTTTCCACTTAGCATATCAATTTGAGTACGCATCTGATCTAAATCTTCCGACGATTGATGTGCACCTTTAGTAATTTCCTCCATCGTACTTTGGATTTCTTCATTTGAAGCAGTCGTTCCTTCTGAAACTGATCTGAAGTTCTCAGCTGAATTACTTATTACCGCAGCAGATTTAGTTGTTCGATAAATAAGATCTCTCATATTATTAAGCATCACATTAAAATGACTATATAATAGACCTACTTCATCATTTGAATGATGAGCAACTGTAACGGTAAGGTCTCCTTGGGCAACTTTATCTGTTTCTTCTTTAAGTTTGGTTACTGGTTTAGTAATGCGATTTCCAAACAGATAAATCGCACTGATTAGTAGTATAATGACGATTCCTCCAAGGGTTAATTGTTGAATTAACAATTGATCAAGAGAAGCATAGAGTTCTCCTTCAGGTACCATTAAACCAACTTTCCAACCTGTACGAGAAATCGTATTATAATAAACTTGATAGTCCTTCCCATTCATTTTCATAGCAAAATGCCCATTACTATTATTTAACAGCTCTTCACTATGTGCATTGAATTGAGCATCTTCCTCTACTGTCTCATTCATTACTTTTTCATCTTGATCATGAGCGATAAATGTCCCTGAGTTATCAATACTAAATGCCCAGCCTGTTTCATAAATTTGGATATCTGAAATAATTTCTTGGATTTGTGTTAAATCAATATCTGCTGTAATTACTCCGCCAAAATTCCCAGATTCATCTTCAAACGGTACACTAGTGGTGACCATCGTAATATCAGAAGCTTCGTCGTAATAAGGGTCACCCCAGACGGCATCCTCTACACCTTGAGCTTGGGTATACCAATTCCAACTCGGATAATCATACTCTGCTGTTTCATATTCATCCGTAAAAACAGCACTTCCCCCATCCTTATAGACATAAGGACCGAAGTATTCTACTGACGAGTCATAGGCATACTTCTCATACCAAACACCCGCTCCTAACGTATCCTCGTTAGTCATAATACTTTTCTCTAGGATATCTTGATAATTTTCTCGTGATAACGATTGACCCGTTGCATTCACAACAGAAGCGGTCGATTCAGCAACCTGTTGGTGACTAGCGAATTTACCCTCTATTTTATGAATCGCATTGTCTTGCAAAGTGGTCATACGTGAATTGATTTCTTCATCAATTTGCGCTTTTGAAAAATTATAAGAAAAGGCCATAAACAAACCTAGTCCAATAATGACTAGTGGTAAAAAGATCGATAACATTTTTCCTTTCAAACTTTTAAAAACCATAATTTCCCCCTACTTTATACATTTTCAACCTTTTCTTTTTATCGGTTCATGGAACAAAAACTTTATTAAAAACATTAATTCTTTTCTTAACAATCTTCAAGTTTATCCCACGAGTAAGGGATCTGACCGTGTCAGTACGGCAACATGTGAAAAAAATTAACAATTTCGTCACCGTTCTAACTCGTTTTCTAATGATTTTGGTGACTTTTTTCGATATACTCATCGTTGAGTCACTTTTATACGAGAAGGGGAATTTTTTTGCAAATCAACAAAGATTACAACTATGTACCTTGGGTGATTGGGCTTTCTATTGCCATCAATGTCATTGTCGTAGCACTGCTATTCGTTCCAGAAATAGGGAGTGGGGCAAGCTTTGATATTAAGCTGTTGCCATTGCTTAATGCTGTGTTTAACTCTTTCACATTCGTGTTTTTACTTGCCGCCTTATTTATGATTTTACGAAAAAACATTACGTGGCATAAACGTTTCATCTTTGCAGCATTCACGACGACGACTTTATTTCTTATATCTTATTTAACCTATCATTCTATGTCTTCTTCGACTTCTTATGGAGAAGAAGGAACTTTACAAACGATCTATTATTTCATTCTCATCACACATATTGTTTTAGCGGCTGCTATTGTGCCATTGGCGCTACTTACGCTATTCCGCGGTCTTGCTATGAAAGTCGATAAGCATCGCAAAATTGCTAGATGGACGATGCCTATTTGGTTATATGTAAGTTTGACGGGTGTCATTGTTTACTTAATGATTTCTCCCTACTATTAATTTCCAAAATGGCTTAGTCTAGGACTAAGTAGTTCCGTTTTGGTGGAGAAACATACGAATTAGTAGACTAATTAGCAGACCAAATAGCACGTTGACAATAGCTGTTGTCAACGTGCTTTTTTTGTAGGCCAAGTAGGCAATTGTAATTTTATAGTGAAAATAATTGTATAATCTGTGAAGGATTGATCTTAAACTAACTTGACAGTATTGTTGAAAACTCGATTCCGAGATGATCGTGTGGCTGTTCCGTAATCGGTAGGAGGAGAAGGAGGTCGGGGAAATAACTCGCTTTCGTTGGGAGTACGGTGAGCCTCCTTGGACTTCGTCCTGCGGGGTCTCACCATGTCCTCTAATCCCACAGAAGTCACGTCATTTCCCCAACCCCCTTGCCACGTAAGCAGAACGCCTTATGCGTGAGCATAGTGGAGGACACTGAAAAATTGATAATATAAGAGAACAAGAACTAATCAATATATAAGGCAAAGTCGATGGGATCACCTATATATAGTAGGTGGTCTCATTGTGTTTTTCCTTGTAAAGACTTTTTCAGTGGCCCGCTTTGCTCTGTGGGTTTCCTCTAAAGGTTCAGGATGATTGATCTTTAAATAGATCTTCCTTCATCGCATAGATGGCGGCCTGGGTGCGGTCATGCACTTGGAGCTTACTTAAAATATTACTGACATGTGTCTTGACAGTTTTTTCTGATATGTACAGTACTGTCGCAATTTCCTTATTACTTTTTCCAAGCGTAACCTGTTGCAGCACATCTTTTTCACGTGCTGTAAGCTTGTAGAGGGCTGGGGTTCTGGTTTTCTTTCCTTGATCATTCATTTCAGATAACAGTAGATGAGTCGCTTTTGGGTGAAGATATTTTTCTCCTTCATAGGCAGCGTGGATGGTCTTGACTAGTTCATCAGGATCTATATCTTTTAGTTGATAGCCTACCGCACCCGCTTGAAGGGCCGGTATGACATGATCCTGGTCTGAATAACTTGTCAGAACGACCACTTTCACATCTGGATAAGCTTCTGTTATTTTTTTAGTGGCTTCTATGCCATCCATAACAGGCATCATCAGATCCATAAGCACCACATCTGGCTGCAATTCTTCATACTTTTCAAGGACGAGCGAACCGTTATTCACTTCTCCCACTACCTCGATGTTCGGCTGGGTGTTTAAGAAAAATCGCAAACCACGCAACACGACGAGATGATCATCCACTAGCATTACTTTAATTGTCATTGCCCACCACTCTTTTCTTGTTTTTCAAATGGAAGGAATACTTTCACAGTAGTTCCTAATCCCCGTTCGCTGCTTATTTGAAATACTCCTCCGAATATTTCAGCTCGCTCCTTCATACTCGTCAGACCTAACGATCGCTTTTTTGGATTTTGATTAACATCAAACCCATTTCCATGATCTACAATCTCCATTCCTACGCCTTGCCTATTTTCATACATATAAATGGTCACCTTCTGCATGTTGGAATGTTTGTGTACATTATTCAAGGCTTCCTGGCTTATGCGCCATAACGTTTCTTCCACAGAGCGTGACCAATCTGGAGCTGAATCTATTTTAAATATAATGGAAAGACCGAGATGATCTCCATATTTTTTTATAGCTGACACTAAACCCTCTTCTATCCCAATTGGGCGAAGCTGCCAAATTAGGGAACGCATCTCTTTTAAAGAGTCTTGTGACATACCGAGCATCTCGTCTAGTAAATCTCTCAATGGTTGATCCTGAGGCGAAATGATTTCTTTAGCGCCTCTGGCAGTGAGCGATAAAGAGAACAGCTTTTGATTCACTGAATCATGTAAATCACGCGCCAGACGCTTTCTTTCTTCATATAGAAGCAATTCTCCACGTTTCTCCTGCAGCCGCAGACTTTCATAAACTAAAGAAATATGTCCTGCAAGCGCCTGTAACACCTCTACATCACACTCACTAATATCATGAGAACGAGGAGCTGCAATATACAAGACTCCTAGCTTTTCATCTTTGATGTGAATAGGAACCATTACATACTCTGCGTTTCCATTACTTGAAGATTTACCTGATAGAATGACCTCCTGATTGTTAAACGAATGAACAGCAGGGTGGTCATCCTTTAAGGATTGAGAAGCTGTGTCTATTAATTGCGGATCATCTGTCACAATAGATTTTAAGAATAGCGCCTCTTCTTCTTTAATAAATAAGCCTACGGAAGGCCATTGAAAAATTTTACTAGTTTTTTGTACCACTTGTTCATAAAGACGATCAATATCCGAAGTTTTCCATATCAACCGTACAAGTTTATTTAATTTTGCATAGTTTTCTGCGCGTTTCTGCTGCTCCTCATACAATCTGGTGCGTTTCACTGCTGTTCCGATTTGAAAAGCCAATGATTGAAGCAAAGTTAGCTCTTCTTCTGAAAAATGTTCTTTACCAGGAGAAGCTACATTCAAGATACCAAAACGTTCTTCTCCGTCTGCTAAGGGGATGGTGGCATGATGGGTAATCCCTTTCGTGTCTCCTGATTCATGTTTTATCGCGTAATCGATTCTTTTACATTCAATGATATTGACTGGCTCTCTTAACCTGCCGCTCCAATACCAATTCAGACAGGAGCAATCCCCACGGCACATAGGCCTTTTACCTTCCACGGTCAAAGCAGGAGGTAATTGATGGTCCGCAACGAATTCATAGTGCGGCTTCTGATCCACTAGAAATATCCACCCGGTTTCAAGGCGAGTCAATTCCAGCAATTTTTCCAATACCGTTTGCAACATATCATTTAAATTGTTTGATCGATTTAGGGTTTCTGCTATAACCTTTAATATTTGCATCTTCTCCATACTTTCATATCGTTCCATGGTTTCACCCCAACACAGTCAGAAGTAATTTCTGACAGATATATAATGTGTAACTGATCTGTAACCTGTTCTTCTTTTCTAATTTCTATCTCATAGGTGAAAATTCCTTCATCCATAAAAAACAAGGATTAAAAATCAGTGGACCGGACTACTATCGCGTACAATCACCCGCCTTCCTTTAGAAGCATTTGATCTACCAAGTTAATTAAAAATCAAACCTACTCACCTCATTTATGATTGTTCAGGAGAATCCAACATAATGCATCCGCTTCACAAGCGCTAACATCTCGCCGTTATGTCCCCTTTCCTATTAGAATATCTTACAGAAAGATAAGGTCCCTCAGTACAAGGATGGAATAACCATCATACAAACGACCGAGAACGTACATTCCCTTTTACGTCTTTAGACTGAGAAAAGGATTCATCCTCCAGAATGAAAAAAGTTACTTCTCAGGTATGTTAAAAATAAATGGCGTCCCCCTTATTATTAAAGTAACACCAAGAGATGGAGAAAAGGAAAGGGGGGGGCGTACCATGAATATATTCGAAGTGAGTTTGGACGTAGAATCGAAACGACTAAAATAAAAGAATCAGAGGAACTTTGTAAGTAGTTCCGTTTTGGTGGAGAAACATACGAATTAGCAGACCAAATCGCATATGATTTGGTCTCTTATTTTTCCCTTATATATCAAGTGTTATTGGATAAAAACACTTGATGAATCATACAACATCGCAATCCAAGTAGCATAATGACAACACATATTGTCAATGTTCTAATTATTATGTTGATTTTTATAGACCAAGTAGGTAATTGTAATTTTGAGTTAAAATAATTGAAGAGTCTGTGAAGGATTGTTGAAGACTCGATTCCGATATGAATGTGTGGCTGTTCCGTCATCGGTAGGAGGAGAAGGAGGTCGGGGAAATAACTCGCTTTCCGTGGGAGTACGGTGAGCCTCCTTGGACTTCGTCCTGCGGTGTCTCACCATGTCCTCTAATCCCACAGGAGTCACGTCATTTCCCCGACCCCCTTGCCATGAAGAAGAGGGACGGAACATCTACGAATCTAAGAAGTCGGCACGTAGCTATTGTTATAACAGCATGTTTTATCCTCTATTTTCATTATGGAGGAAGGCCTCCTATTCGGTTCCGTTCGTGAAAATAAAGCTAAGCAGAGAGGGCCGGAAAAAGCGGACTAGACGAAACCCACAGAGCAAAGCGAGGCCACTGAAAAAGTCTTTACAAGGAAAAAAATACAATGAGACCACCTACTATATATCGGTGATCCTATCGACTTTGCCTTATATATTGATTGATTTAGTTCTTGTTCTCTTATATTATCAATTTTTCAGTGTCCTCCACGACTCTCACGCATAAGGCGTTCTGCTCACGTGAAGTAGCTTAACCGATGCTTCCGTTCTCCTTACGAAAGCAAGAAGGTCCGGGAAATTGCGAGACTCCTGTGGGATGAACATGATTGGTGAGATCCCGCAAGGCGTAGCCTGAGGAAGCTCACCGCATGCCCACGGAAAGCGAGTGATTTCCCGGACCTTCTAACCTCATCCTTTGTAACGGAAACCACCGGAATGTCTCGAAGCTGTCTTCCACGTAAGGGCAGAAGTGGATCATTTCAATGGCAATATTCACACAGCAACCTGATTTTCATAAAAAGTGTTCCGTTCCACTCTTCATAGTTATGGGGGATGGGAAACTGCGAGACTCCTGCGGGAAAGGATAGACTGGCAAGACTACCCTTTAGCTCGAGGAGGCTTGCCGTCTTCCCCGCGGAAAGCGAGTGGTTTCCCATCCCCCATTCTCCGATAAAAAACAACGGAACCGCCATTCTTTTATTGAATGATCCCGCATGAGGAAGCTCACCACATGCCCACGGAAAGCGAGTGATTTCCCGGACCTTCTAACCTCATCCTTTGTAACGGAAACCACCGGAAGGTCTCGAAGCTGAGCCTTCTATAATCTAGGTGATTTAGTTAAACAAAAAAACAGAACAAATGTAACACCTCTCTTTCAACCTAAAAACGGCTAACGAATTGATATGCAATTCGTTAGCCGAATACTCCATTTATTAGTCATTCCATCGTGTTTCAGAAATGACAACCCCTCTTTTCGCCATTTCAGCTATATATAGATCCCCTGGTACAATTTTCTCAGGAGGATACACACCTCTTTTGGTAATAGATTGACCCCCAATCATTTGAGCGACAACCGAAATTGTATTCGCCGTGGCACGAGCCATTGCAGTTACTTGATTTTTCCGGTCTTTATAAGTAACCATTTCATATTGATAAGTCGTATTTTTCTTGTCTTTGATTCCACCTACACAAACTCGAAGTAACACAACATCATCTTTGTCCTTTAAATCCACGATGGGATCTAAGGTTTTTAACAATACGTCACGTGGTTTTACTTTTACTCCATTCACATCGACTTCATAGTCATTTCTCGTTAATTTTAAATCAACTAATAGCTTCATCTTTTCAGCATGACCAGGGTAACGAATCGTTTTATATTCTAACGTGTCAACCTTTGGAAAAGACTCCAACAAAGTGGACGTACCACCTGATGTATGGAAGGCTTCCAACGGACCAAATCTTTCGAAATATAATCGTTCAAGCTCTGTTAAAGATGCTACCTCTTGTTTCTTGCCACTTCGAATAATGGTTGAAGGGTCTGTGTAATGATCGAACAAACCTTCCATTGAAAAAACATGATTATATTCAAGTGGGGGCTCAGGCTGAACCGGAATACCCCCGACAAATAGTCGAATAGAACTCAATTTATCAAGTTTGCTCGCACCGTAACCAGCTAATATGTTGATCATCCCTGGCGCCACTCCTAAGTCAGGGATTGTAGTTACGTTGGCTGCTTTTGCTTCATCAAAAAGGTCTAAGACATGATCGGTGACGTGACCAATATGACCGCCTAGATCGATTGAACTTATCCCTGCGTCTATTGCGGTACGAGCAACGGTTTCGTTAAAAGAATAAAATAATGCATTAATCACCACATCATATTGCTTGATAAAATCCGACAAATCTGTAGAGTTTCCGGCATCTACCTTATACGCCTGAATCTTTGATGAACGGATCTGCTGGCAGACTTGTTGGGCTCTTTTTACATCAATGTCAGCGAGACCTACTTTTTCCACTCCGACACATTGGACTAAATCACGTGCCGCTTCTTTTCCCATTAAACCAGATCCTAGGACAGCTACTTTCATAGTCCGCACTCCTTCTCAATTACTCATCTATTCCACATCAATTTGAGCTCGTTGAAGTTTCCCACTAAAATCTACGTAAATTGCTTTCCATTCGGTAAAGACATCTAATGCCGCTACTCCAGAATCACGATGCCCATTCCCCGTCCCTTTTGTACCTCCAAAAGGTAAATGAATTTCTGCGCCTGTTGTCCCTGCGTTCACATAAACAATTCCTGTATCTAAATCACGTTGAGCGGCAAATACTTGGTTCACGTCACGGGTGAAAATAGAACTCGACAACCCATATTCAACGCTATTATTGATTTCTATCGCTTCATCCAGGCTGCTCACGGATAAAAGAGAAACAACCGGTCCAAAAATTTCTTCCTGTGCGATACGCATATCAGAAGTTACATCTGTAAATAAAGTCGGAGCAAAGTAGTGACCGCGGGCGTGTTCTCCATTTTCCATGACGTAACCGCCTGTTAGCAGCTTAGCACCTTCTTGCTTTCCGACTTGAATATATCGTTTAATTTTATCTAATCCGTCTTGGTTAATAATGGGGCCAACCTTTATCGATTCATCTAAGCCGTTTCCAATTGTTAGCTTAGCTATTTCATTTAACAAGCGACCTTCGAGTTGTTCTTTAACACTTTCATGGACTATGACTCGGCTACATGCGGTACAACGTTGCCCACTCGTTCCATACGCACTCCATAAAATCCCCTCCACAGCCAAGGAAAGATCGGCATCATCCATCACAATCACCGCATTTTTGCCACCCATTTCAAGCGACACTTTCTTCAAGCGTTGGCCGCATTTTCCTGCAATATTACGTCCTACTTCATTAGACCCTGTAAAAGAAATAACGCGTATGTCTTCTTGTTCGATCATCGCTTCTCCCACCGTGGAACCTGCACCAAATACGACATTCATGACTCCTTTTGGCAATCCCGCTTCTTCAAAAATTTTCGCTAACTCAAAAGCCATGATCGGTGTTTCCGTCGCCGGCTTCCAAACGACTGCATTTCCTGCTACGACTGCCGGAAAAGACTTCCATGTTGCAATCGCAATCGGGAAATTCCATGGGGTAATGATGCCGACCACCCCAACCGGAGCACGCACGCTCATCGCAAATTTATCTTTTAGCTCTGAAGGTGTCGTTTGTCCGAATAATCTCCGCCCTTCCCCTGCCATGTAAAAAGCCATATCAATTCCTTCTTGTACCTCTCCACGAGCTTCCTCTATCACTTTTCCATTTTCCATCGTCAGCAATTGTGATAAGGATTCTTTTCTCTCCTTCATAATCAACCCGACACGATAAAGTACTTCTGCTCGTTGTGGTGCTGGTACAAGTGCCCACTTTTTTTGAGCTATTTTCGCGGCTTGTGTTGCTATTTCCACGTCTCTTATGCTTGATAAAGGAACCTGAACGAGTGTTTCTAAATTAGCTGGGTTAATGACGTCCGTGTATTGCCCACTTGTTGGTTCAGTCCATTTTCCATTAATAAAATTTTTAAACTTTTCTTCTTTGATCAGCTTATCACCCATAGTTGATCTCCTCCTCAAATTGCGTCCTTGAAATAAGTATGATTAACGATCGCGTTCTCTTACTTGCTGGATGGTCGATGAAACGGAAATTTGCTCCCGATCGCTTTCCACCTCAATCAATACCGGTTTTTCAGCATGTATAGCTTTTATGAGGGCTTGGTCAAATTCTTCTGGACTTTTCACATAAAAACCTACCGCACCTAAGTCTCGAGCCACTTTGGAAAATGGCACATTGCCTAGATTAGTTCCG
Source organism: Halobacillus seohaensis (assembly GCF_042663045.1). Classification (NCBI taxonomy): domain Bacteria; kingdom Bacillati; phylum Bacillota; class Bacilli; order Caryophanales; family Bacillaceae; genus Halobacillus; species Halobacillus seohaensis. The sequence goes on from NZ_JBHSZV010000049.1 coordinate 26,773, forward strand.
ATTGGTTTACAGGGGTAATGAATCTCTTGATGCATACGAATCGTTCCATACATACAATTGTTAAAAACAATACTAATGATGGGGATGTTATAACGGACAGCAGTTTCAAATTCCTGGATCGTCATCATAAAACCGCCATCTCCTGACAAAGAGATAACTGCACAGTGTGGTTTAGCCAATTTTGCTCCTAACCCAGCAGGCATACCATACCCCATTGCACCTGAAGTGGGTCCAATATATGTGTTCTTTTCATTAAATTGATAATATTTATGAAGCCAGCCTGCAAAGTTCCCAGCATCATTTGTGATAATGGCGTTAGGAGGCAAACGTTGTTGCAGGATTGCTATTATCTGCTGATTAACTGTTTCCTTTATTCCGGTCATCTGTATAGAATTCACATAAGATTGCCTGCGTTTTTTATTCCAATTTCCCCACGGCGAGGCCAACTTACATCCGAGTAAATCCTTTAAAGCTTCCCTCGCGTCGGCTACAACACCAATATCTGGGGGATATACTTTTCCAAGTGTTTCATAATCAATATCAATATGAATGAGTGTTTTGTCCTTCGTTATTATCGAGTAATCCTGTGTCGTCACTTCGGATAACCGCGTCCCTATCGCTATCACCATATCCGCTTCCTCTACAGTTTGTAAGAGGTTGTGATCCATCCCTAAACCAAGATGTCCTACGTAAAGCGGGTGATCATTAGGAAAAACATCGTGCCTTCGAAAAGCAGCCATAACGGGGATATTATATTTGCTGCTAAATACGACTAAAGCATCTTCCCCTCCAGCATTTTTCACTCCACCGCCAGCAATAATAAGCGGACGTTTCGCCACTTGTAATCGCTTCTCAATCTCCTTTATTTCATGTGAGGAAGGACGAGGGGAAGGTCTTGCCACAGGATTTGCAAACTCCATCCTCCCCTTCTTTGTAAGGAGATCTTCCGGTAACGATAAGACAACAGGACCAGGACGACCAGTTTTGGCGATACGAAAAGCTCGTTGCACAAGCTCAGGAACTCTAGATGGTTCTTGAATTTCCATAGTCCACTTGGCAATTGGGCTAAAAAACCTTTGCAAATCTATTTCTTGAAAACCTTCTCTGCCTTTAAACTGACTATGAACTTGTCCTAATAAAACAACCATGGGTGTAGAGTCTTGATACGCCGTATGAACACCAATCGCAAGGTTTGATCCACCAACTCCTCTAGTAGCCATCACTACTCCCGGTTTTCCACTGGCTTTTGCAAAACCTTCGGCCATAAAGGATGCCCCGCCTTCATGTCTTGTCGAGATTAAATCAATCATGGGTTCATCATGAATTGCATCCATAATAGGAAGATAACTTTCTCCAGGTACACAAAACACTTTAGCTATTGCTTCTAACTTAAGACATTCCACTATCGCCTGTGCACTCGTTAACAGCTGAGGCTGACTTTTGGTCATTAGGGAGACCCTCCTCCCATCATTTTTTTCATCCGAGCTGCCGCTTCACGTAAACGATCGATAGGAACAGTTAAGGATATTCGGATATAACCTTCTCCTTTTAAACCGAAAGCTGTTCCTGGAGTAACGATCACCCCAGCCTCGTCCAACAATTTTTCTGCGAAATTTTGTGATGAATATCCACCTGGAACCTTTGCCCAAATGAAGAAAGTTCCTCTAGGCTTGTCTGCTTTCATACCGATTTCTTTTAAGGCCGCAAGCATATTGTCTATTCGTTTACTATAGATAGCATTGTTAGATTTCACGGAGGAAAAGTCACTGTTCAAAGCAGCAGCTCCTGCTTTTTGAATCGGTAGAAACTGACTCGTATCTGTATTACTTTTCACAATCGACAAAGAGCGAATTAACTCCTTGTTTCCTACCACGTATCCAATTCTCCAGCCAGTCATATTAAAACTTTTAGACAAAGAACCAAATTCCACCGCGATCTCTTTCGCCCCAGGAACTTGCAAAATACTAGGTGCCTTATAGTCATCAAAGGTTACTAAATCATAGGCAGCATCGTGCACCAAACCGAGTTTGTGTTTCTTAGCAAAATCTGCAGCCTTGGTAAACGTATCAAGTCCAACCGTAGCCCCCGTCGGATTACTCGGATAATTTAATAGAAGAAGTTTCGATCGTTGCAATTCAGATTCAGAGATTGACTCCAACTGAGGGACATAACCATTTTTCTCATCTAAAGGGAACGGAATCCCTGCACCATAAGCTAAGTGAATAGCCGATTGATAGACTGGATAACCGGGATCAGGAACAAGAACTCCATCACCCGGATCAAGGGCCGCACTAATAAGGTGGGCAATCCCTTCTTTAGAACCAATCAAAGCAAGAACTTCTGTTTCGGGATTCAGGGAGACGTTGTAGTGTTTTTTATAAAAAGAGGCTACGGCTAGTTTAAATTCCTGACAGCCTCCATAAGGGGAATATTTATGATTGTCTGGTTTACTTGCCTCAACTGTTAATCGATTAATAATAAAAGATGGGGTTGGCAAATCTGGTGCTCCTATCCCTAAATCAATGACGTCTATTCCCTGCTCCTGCAGCTTCTTCTTTTTTTGATGAAAAATTGAAAACAGATAAGGAGGTAAGCTATTTACTTGTTTAGACCCATATGTCATCTATTCGACCCCCAAGTCAGATTTAGGAGTCAGACGAAGGCACTGACCTTGCATACAAGTGAGCCTGACCCCTTAAAACTGTGATATTATCAAGAATTCTCTTTACATTTAACGTTAGGGAACAATTCTTTTGAGATAGGGAACAATCCGCTCGAGATAAGGAACAATTCCTTCAAGATCGGGAACAATCTACCTGGGATAGGGAACAATTAGCTCGCGATCAGGAGCAATCCAATCACTGGTTGTCCTACTGTTCTATTCTATTAAAGGAACATTCGTTTCATGATAGGTCTTTTTTCCATCTAATAAGAGAATCAATCATATTTCCCTCGATTATGGAATAAAGTGTAAGGACGGACAGCCTCCTCCCTCCATATAATTAACCCAGTAGTTCCCAAGCCAGTTGGATTCATACATCGTATGGGTTCGGTTGGCTTTTTCCTATATCGAAAGGGTGTGACTAAACTGACTTTCGCGTTAGACGGTATTGTAGTGCTCGACTTAACCCGCGTGCTTGCAGGTCCTTATTGTTCAATGATTTTAGGTGATCTTGGTGCTGAAGTAATTAAAGTGGAGGCACCTGGTGGAAGTGATGAGACGAGAAAATGGGGGCCTCCTTTTCAAGAAGGAGTAAGCGCTTATTACCTGTGTGCTAATCGGAATAAAAGAAGTCTCACTGTAAACTTAAAAACGGAAAAAGGTAAAGAAATCATTCAAAAACTCGTAGCCGAAAGTGATGTCATTCTCCACAATTTTAAAACAGGTACGATGGAACGACTGGGGCTGGATTACTCCACGTTAAAAAGCATTAATCCTCGTATCATCTACTGTTCTATCACAGGGTTTGGTGAAACAGGTCCATATAAGCACTTGCCTGGCTATGATTTTATTATTCAGGCAATGAGCGGTCTCATGAGTATTACTGGTGATGATAATTCAGGGCCACAAAAAATGGGTGTTGCCATCACGGATATTTTAACGGGGCTGTATGCATGCATCGGAATCCAAGCAGCATTGCTGGAACGAAGCCATTCAGGAATAGGTCAAAAAATCGATCTGTCCCTTTATGACTCAGCTGTAAGTTCTCTCGTCAACATTGGAAGTAACTATTTATTGTCAGGTCAAGTCCCTCAAAGATTAGGAAATCACCATGCCAACATCGTCCCCTACCAAACGTTTCAATCTAAAGATAAGGAAATGGTCATTGCTGTTGGGAATGATAAACAATTCGCCTCCCTCTGCAAGGTGATTGAGCATCCAGACTTAGCGTTCGATACCCGATTTCAAACGAATCCAGATCGTGTCGCTCACCGAACGGAACTCTCTGAGATTTTACAAGAAGCTTTTTCAAAAAAAACAGTAGCTTTCTGGAAGGAAAAATGTGATGGAGCTAATATTCCGTTTGGTGCGATCCAAACGGTGAAGGATCTAGTATCTGACGAGCAACTCATAGCACGGGATATGTTTGTTTCAGCCCAACACCCCAAAGCAGGCGAGATTGAAATGATCGGCAGCCCCTTAAAGCTATCGAGGAGCTTAACCGAAGTAAAACGTCATCCACCAGAGGCAGGGGAGCATACAATAGAGATTTTACGAGCATTAGGATATGATCAAAAAATGATCGAGGAATTACGAAGAGTAAACACCATCTAGTTCTTCGAAGCGGAAGTAAAAATTGTGTGGTACCAGGTACCACACAATTAAGCATTCGCCTTTCTGAAACTCATTGTTGCCAGCAGAACAAGTATGATTGCAAAGACGAGAATAAATAAGATCTCTTCAAAAAATGTCACCTGTCGTCCAAAGACAGATAAGTTCAGTCCCATCGCTTCCCGTATGACAGGGGAAAGAGTGTCAACATCGATCATGATCTTCTTCATCACGTCGACGCCATAGGTGACTGGGTTAATTTTGACTATAAAATTCATCCAAGCAGGCATGTTGTTAATCGGAAACAAAGCGCCAGATAGGAAAATCATTGGCATGACAAGAATTTGCACGGTCATTTGAAATCCCTGAGTGGATCGGATCACACTCGCGAATAATAATCCTAAACCGGATAAAGCACTAGCAAGCAAAAACATAAACGGAATCACTTGAATCAGCGACATAAAATCATAGGTTAATCCTATTAAAGGAATAAGTAAAAACAGAATAATCCCTTGAATGGTCGCAACCGTCGCAGCACCAAGCATCTTTCCCACGGCAATGCTCACCCGTGAAATTGGAGATACGAGGATTTCCTTCATATAGCCAAAATCCTTATCTTCAATGATCGATAAGGCGGAGAAGATTGATGTCATCAGTAACGTCATGGCAACAATACCAGGAAAAACGAACTCAACATAATTGAAGTCAGCACCACCCGCTTCTCCTCCCATACTTCCGATCATCATATTTTCCATGGTGCCACTCATTCCCCCACCGAATATAAGCAAAAACAGGATTGGCATCGTAAAGGAGCCAAATAGCCTTGCCTTATCTCGGAAAAATTTCGTTATATCTCTTTGCCAAATAGCGAAGATTCCTTCCATTTAAAATTGCCCCCTGTCCATCTGATTACTGATCATTCGTTTCACCAATTTCTCTACCCGTGAAAGCTAAAAATACATCGTTAAGAGTCGGTTTACGAATGTTTAATTTAGTAATAGGTATATTTAAAGTTTTAATAAATGAAGAAATAAAAGCATCACTGCTCGAAACCTTCAAGTGGATCGTATCATCTTTAAGTGAAACTTCCGCATCGTCCACTTTGTCCTGAATTTCTACTAAAGCTTGCTGATTATCTTCCGTAGACAATTCAATGATATCGCCGCCAAGTTGATTTTTCAGTTCAGTAGGCGTGTCGATCGCAATAATTTCTCCCTGATCCATAATAGCAACTCGATCACTAATTTCTGCTTCATCTAAATAGTGGGTAGTCAAAAACATCGTGATTCCTTCTTTTTCTTTCAATTTTAAAATATATTCCCACAAGTGCGCACGCGTTTGCGGATCGAGCCCTACCGTTGGCTCATCCAAAAACAGCACCTTAGGGTAATGAAGCAGTCCTCGTGCTATTTCAAGACGTCGTTTCATTCCACCAGAGAATGTTTCTACACGGTCTTTTCGTTTATCTACTAAATCAACGATTTCCAGCACCTCTTGGATGCGCTCCTGTCGTTTATCTTTTGGTACTTTATAGAAACGGCAATGAAGCATGAGATTTTCATTGGCTGTTAGTTTTTCATCCAATGTATTTTCCTGAAAAATAATACCAATACTTTCACGTACACTGTTCTTTTGCTTCTTAACATCAAAACCGTTAATAATAATGCTCCCCTCACTAGGAGCAAGCATCGTGCAAATCATGTTAATCGTTGTACTTTTCCCTGCTCCATTAGGACCAAGAAATCCAAAAATCTCCCCTTCATCCACCTCGAAATTGATTCCCTTGACGGCATCGGTTTTTTTATAGGTTTTCCTTAAATCTTTTACTGAGATAACTGGCTTCACAAAAACACTCCTCCCCTACAGTGAATAGTTCTGTTATCATAACTATATAGTAATTATTCACTCAATGTAGAAAGAAGTCAACGTTCAGCTATTAGAAATGAGGGATTACAATTAATGAATCAATTGATACGAGTAAGCTAGTAGAACAAACGTTATCCGTCATCCCTCTGATGGCGAAAAAATTATTTGGTCCTGTTCACATTTTGCATGATTCTGATTTACACCATACCCACTTCCATATTCTAAATATTATTGCAGATGCAGATTCTATCCGTACTACAGATATCGGAAAAAAATTAGCCATCAGAAAATCAAACTTGACGCCTTTAATTAATAAATTGATGGATAAAAATTTTATTATAAGAGTAAGAGACAACGAAGATCGTCGCGTTATTTATATTGAGCTTACAGAAGAAGGAAAAGTTTTTTTAGAGGAAAAAAGAGAAATACTTCAACAAGAGGTCAAAGAGCGTTTGGGAAAATTAAGCGTGGAAGATCAGAGAAAATTACAAGAGGCTGTATTCAACCTTGATTCCGTGTTATCAAAATTGACTGAATAAAGAGTTGTAAGGAAAGAATAGTTCCGTATGTAAAAAGAGGATAGGGGGAGAGAGAAACCGCTCGCTTTCCCCCTACCCCATTCTCCGATGAAAAGCAACGGAAACGCAATACTTTTATTTGTATGGTACCAGGTACCACACAATTAGAAATCCCTCTTTACTTTTAATTAGGGACAAATGAAAAAAAGTGCTATTTCAATTTTAAAGGAATGGATAATAACAAAAAAAGGATGCCCTGGGCTCGAGTGAATAAAGCCCAGGGCATCCTTCTTACTGAAAAAATTATTGTTCTAATTTATGTTTCAAACGATCATATTCTTCTTTAGAAATCTCCCCTTTTGCTAACCTTTCCTTTAATGTATCAAGCGGTCTATTGCGGGATGAATGGTTTGATTGATTGTTTGTCCCTGGTTTCATCATCCAAACAATAATGAAAATAATCGCTAAGACAATCAAGATACCGAAGAATCCAAAGCCAAAAAATCCTCCACCCATTCCACTGCCATTCATCATATCCTCACTCCCTTTGCTCTTCCACTCCCTGTATACCCGTATAGGTATAATTGTAATCATCTTTATTTTAATCTAAGTTAAAATATCCCACCAAATCTTAACGGCTGTCCCAACTATTAAAACAGCTAAAATCATTTGCAGCACCTTCGCGTTTACTTTTTTCCCAAAGTTAGCTCCTAGCGGTGATGCAATGAGGCTTGCAACAATCATAACAATCGCTGGAACAAACAACACTTGTCCCGTCAAAACCTTTCCTGTTGTTGCACCTATGGAAGATATAAAGGTTATCGCTAGCGATGAGGCGATGGTCATACGTGTTGGAATTTTTAACACTAACAACATGATCGGCACTAAGATAAATGCACCAGCCGCACCAACAATCCCTGCACCAATTCCTACCAGAATTGCAAAGAAAGCCGCGAGCCATTTGTTGAAGGTTACTTCTTCCAGTGAGACATCTTCCTTATTTTCCTTTGGCATCAACATCATAACCGCGGCAATAATTGCTAATATACCATACACTAAATTGATTCCATCATCTTCCATGAATCTTGAACCAAATCCACCAATAAAACTGCCAATTAAGATGCTAATACCCATATAGAGAATTAATGATTTATTTAGATATCCACCTTTCCTATATGCCCACACACCGCCGATCGTTGCAAATAGCACCTGCACAGCACTAATCCCGGAAACCTCATGGGCAGTAAACGTAGTTAATCCTACTAATGATGGGATATACAATAGCATAGGGTATTTAATAATGGAGCCACCAATTCCAACCATTCCAGATATAAAGGAACCAATGAAACCAATCAGAAAGATAATCATCATAAAATAGATACTATAATCCACCGTTTTTCACCTTCCTACGTCATTATCCGTGGACTGCACAACGGTTGGGTCCAATTTCCATTTCTCTCTGTTCTTCCTCCTCTAGATTTTCTTTACCCATGTTCGTATGACGAATTTTTTCATACGCATTGGGCTGTGGCGGAAGATTGTCGGTTACCATTCTTCTGAATTCGTTCTCATTATCCACTTGAAGACCAGAATTTTTCTGATAAAGATCTCCTAAACGAGCTGATACTTGTCCACCTTCTCCAAGTTCTTTGGCAAATGAATAGTGAGCTGGTAATACGACTAAATCGTCTGACAGTTCTTTGTAGCGTTTATATAGCGTGTTGCGTAGATCTCCTACCCAGTCTTCGGCTTTTCCTGCTAAGTCTGGACGCCCAATGGATTCTACAAACAGGATATCGCCTGTAAGAAGGTATTGATTATCAATGATTAACGATGTACTACCAAGTGTGTGACCTGGTGAATAAATCGGTTGAACTTTTACCGTCGTATTCCCTATTACAATATCTTGTCCCTCTTCTAGTGCTGTATAGTCAAAAGTAACTTCTGTAGCGTCTTTTGGTGGCAGATAATACGTTCCATTTACTTTTCCCGCCAACTGACGTCCTCCAGTAATATGGTCGGCGTGAAGATGGGTATCGATCAAGTGCTTAATTTTTATATCATTTTTTTCGGCGAAGTTTTCATAGACACTTGTCATTCGGTTTGTATCTACAATCGCCGCTTCCCCATCTGATACTATAAAGTAGGACAGACAACCTTTACCTAAACGGATAAATTGATGTAGAGTTCCACCACCATCTAAATCAGCAATTTTAGTTGGTTCTAAATGTTCACTCCAAGCTTTCATGCCACCTTCTAAGGAATGAACATTAGTATAACCAGCTTCATCGAGTATTTTAGCAGCCTTTTGAGATGAATTGCCTTTAGCACACACAACAATAAATTCTGCTTCTTTTGGTAAGTTTCCTTCTACGGATCCAATATCAGCGAGCAAACTAGAGTATGGCTCGTTTATAACATCTACATTTCCACCTTCGATTTTCCAATCATCAAAGTCACTAGGATTCCGTACATCTAAAATCAATGTTTTTTCATGATTTACTACTTTCTTTGCTAATTCTTTTGTTGTCATTGTACTTACAGCCATTGCTTTTCCTCCCTTATTCCTCTACATTGTCTTCCCATGCCAACATTCCGCCTGTCATGTTCGTTACCTCGTAGTTCTTCTCCTTCAAAATTTCACTAGCTTTCCCGCTTCTTCCGCCAGATCGACATACCATGATGTGCTCTTTTGATGGATCAATTTCATGTAAGCGACCCTCGATCTGACCTAAAGGAATATGACGAGCACCAGGTATCTTTCCTTGCGCCACTTCTTCATCCTCACGTACATCAATAATGCTTACCTTTTGATCGCTTTTTACTCTTTCCGCTACTTCTTTAGGAGTAATTTCCTTCACTGTTTTTTTACCTCCTCCATAATTCTATTATCATTATCCCCTTTCATCTTATTCTTATCACGTGCAATACAATTTGCCCCCTTAATTATGTAAAATTACAGACTAGAGGAAGATTCCTCATCCTCGGGTTGACTGCTCGTTAACTTTTTCCGATCTTCCAAGCTTAATCTTCCCAAACGCTCTTTGATTTATTGTTCGAAGAGTCAAGCTCCATTAAGGGGAGGTTTTGTATGGTACCAGGTACCACACAATTCAAGAGGACTTGTTTCGATCTATACTGTGGCCCAATATAAGGTACATAAGGAAAGCTGTAATGAAGCACCTATCAAAAGTGGACTCCAACGTCAATTCAATCAAGACCAAGAATTAGCTGTTGTGAAACGTTTAAAATTGAGCGTTCATTAAGCATGAAGGGATGCTCGTATGATAATTTAGTGGCCGAAGCAATGTTCAAAGTTACGATGCAATCAGTTATCCAACAGAATCAATCAATAGAACAAACCCATATTTTGTAAAATGAACACCATATTGCAAATAAAGGATCTTCTGAGCCCTAGAAAGAGAAAAAAACAATTATATTGAATATAGTTGTCATGATATACTTTACATATAGGAGGAATTGAGAGGTTCAGTAAAACTTCAGGAAAAAACCTCAGATTGTTCCGTTTGTTTGGATGCAAACCAGAGAAGTTAATATTAGAATATTTTTTAGGAGGATAACAATGCCCAAAGTAACTGTTCCGGGTCGAGGAACTTTTGAAGTTGAACATGGAAAAAAATTAGCCCTGGCATTAGAAGATAACGGTGTGGATATTCTTCATCGTTGCGGTGGACAAGCAAAATGTACGACGTGCAGAGTAGAAATATTGTCTGGTGAGATTTCTGATGTAACTACCGCAGAGAAAGAAGCTTTTTCAAAAAAAGGCGTGGAAGGAATTGCTGAAGATCATTTGCGTTTATCTTGTCAGATTCGTGTGAATGATGATGTGACCGTTCGCCCTATCATGACGGTTGAAGACTCCGGAAAGAATGCCGGTCCGAGGCCTAGTGAATAAATAGAACGTGTGTGTTAGCTAAAGGTTTAACTGATTGTGTGTGGTTCCACACCCCCATTTAGTTCGTACTCAATAACTAGCTAATATGAGAAAACCTTAACAAAGTCTTGTAAATACGTATAACCAATCCCCGTTCAAATTCCACAATTTGAACGGGGATTAGTTATGTTTTATATTCGTTTTTCTACAAATCTTTTTATGCGCTTCATGGCTTCATCTAACTGTTTAATAGATGTCGCATATGAGCAGCGGATATATCCCTCACCATTTGCTCCAAATACATCTCCAGGTACGACTGCTACTTGTTCTTCTTGTAACAACTCTTCTGCAAATTCACCCGAAGTTAACCCTGTTGCTTTAATGGATGGGAAAGCATAGAACGCTCCGCCCGGATTTGGACATTGCAATCCAATTTCATTTAAGCTGCTTACTATAAAATTCCTTCTTTGTTTATAGCTTTCAATCATCTCCTGCACACTTTGCTTTCCATTTTTCATAGCTTCTAAAGCAGCATGCTGAGCCATCGTAGGGGCGCACATCATGGTGTACTGATGAATTTTTACCATGGCAGCAATGATTTCCGTTGGTCCGGTTGCATAGCCGAGTCGCCAGCCAGTCATGGCAAAGGCTTTTGAAAACCCGCTAATTAAAATAGTTCGCTCTTTCATGTTAGGGATAGAGGCGAAACTCGTGTAAGTATCATCATATGTGAGTTCTGCGTAAATCTCATCAGACAAGACGACTAGGTCATGCTTCTCAATCACTGTTGCCAGCTGTTCTAATTCTTCCTGCAATAAGAAGGTTCCTGTTGGATTATTCGGATTACATAGCATGATCGCTTTTGTTTTTGGTGTAATCGCTTCTTCAATTTGTTCAGGTTTAAGTTTAAAATCATCTTCCGCTTTTGTTTGAATTGTAACCGGTGTTCCTCCCGCTAAACTTACTGTTGGCACGTATGCTACAAAGCTTGGTTCAACAATAATCACTTCATCCCCTGGATCGATAACCGTCCGTAGTGCAAGATCAATCGCCTGACTTGCTCCGACCGTAACAATCACCTGGTCATTTGGGTCATAAGTCAATTGAAAACTCCCGTTTAGGTAGGCACTAATCTCCTTACGTAACTCCAACATACCAGCATTTTCAGTATAAGACGTGTAGCCTTGTTCCAGAGCATGGACGCTTTGCTCAATAAAATTCCAAGGCGTGACAAAATCAGGCTCGCCCACTCCGAGGGAAATGACATCTTCCATCTGAGCGGCTAAATCAAAAAAACGTCGAATGCCTGATGGTTTTAATTCTGCTACTTGCTTGGATATATAAGAAGTTTGATTCATGGTGATACCACAATTCTTTTATCATCATCGTCTTCGTCATGTAAAATAATTCCATCATGTTTGTATCTTTTCAAAACAAAATGGGTCGTTGTCGATAGAACAGAATCAAGTGCGGACAATTTTTCAGATATGAATTTTCCGATTTCCGTCATCGTTTTTCCTTTGACGGAAACGGATAGATCATAAGCTCCGGACATTAAATAAACGGCCTTCACCTCTGGGAAACGATATATACGTTCAGCCACTTTATCAAAACCTACACCGCGAGCAGGAGTCACTTTGACATCCACCATAGCGGTAACCTCTTCCACATCCAATACTTGAGCCCAGTCGATTAGTGTAGAATAGCCAAGGATTGCTTTCTTCTGCTCCAAGTGATCGAGGAGCTCCCGAATTTCGTCTATGCTTTTTCCCATTAGCTTTGCAATCTTTTCTACTTCTAAATTAGCGTTTCTCTCAATTAACTTTAACAATTCTACTTCGTTTTCTACCACTTTAAACACCCACTTTTTAAGTTATACTATGCTCCATTCTACAAGTTTTGCGAAAGAACTGAAACCCTATTTACTGTAGTTCTTGCTTTCAGTGTTTTTTGCCTACCTTATTACAGCAGAATGAATAAACTTTCAAACCAAAATGGCATAGGACATCTTCAAAAAACATTTAGCTTTATCGTTTATGCGACAGTACTCAAAGCAACATATACGTTATACTATCGTTTGATTTGCTGACCACAACATTATTGAACTATTACTTTCTACCCTCACCTATTATTACTATGTAGATAAGATTCCTGTACCGATAGATCTCCATCAGTACAGTCAGTTAGATTCACTACTGTTTTTTCCAAAACCTTTTCACCTTATTCCAAACTGTTGTGACTATCGATTCGGATAGGTCTCTTGTAAAAACTTAATAGAATGCTTTATTAATTCCTTAAATATCTACCAATTGATAGGCATCTTCACGTTTATTTGGCTTTTCAACGTTTTCAATAAACTCAATGACGTCATTATCATTTTCCTTCGGAGTGAGGTTATTTCGAGAAGAAGACCGTGACAAACGCAATGAGCATGTTAAAGACTATATAAATAAGCACTCTGAAGAAGGATTAATGAAAGAATATGATTTAAAAAAGAATGAGGAGTAGATAATATTCTAACTCCTCCTATAGCTTTACTTGTTTAATAATTAACAAAACATTTGTTGCGTTAATTATTGACCTTTTTTTTGTGTAAATGCTCAACCAAAGGAAACAAAATTTGTTCCTCCAGTTCTTCAAAAGACGAATCCACTTTTATACGGTGTCCATTGAACAAAAACGCATCCAGCAAATAAAGAATACGTGGTGTGGTGTGCCAGGTGTGCTCCTTGATCTGTTCCCACACATAAGTTTCAAACTCCTTGGAGTGCTTATTGTGTTCGATGCATCCACGTATCTTCACCTTCTTAACCTCAATCGACCCTTCAAACATATTTTTATGCACGGTTTCCCACCACATCTTAGCCCGGATGGCTTCTTGATCGTTATGTTGTTTTTTCTTTAGATAAAAGCTTTTAGGTTGGATTCACTGATCTTCCATCCTTCCTTTCTCGAGGTTGGAGCCGTTCCTTTTAAGGTTCCATTGCGTAACCAACGTCGAACACTCTCTTTATGAGTTGTAATCTTATATTCAGCCAGCACTTTGCATGGGCCACCATGCAGGGTTTTTTTCATTTTATGAACCCCAAGAATGTGATCACTAGCTTTTTGGGCTTTCTGCGAAGCACTGACAATCAAAGTTTTGTCGTTCTTTAGTTGATGTAACCATGATTGAACATAAGACGCACTGTTATCTAGGGTCGTGTTTTCTATACCGGTCACACCGCATAACATGGAAGCTCCAAGCTCCGCTATGAGTTCTTCCTTGCTGTAACTTTCACTACCAAACCTAATGGTTCTTGTTACACCATCTCTAATTTAATCGCTCTTTATGTCCTGTGGAGTGGTAGGGTAAGCGCCCGGCGCCTTGACCATATTTCTATGGCTGGTTTCCAAACACTCCCCCCCGAACCGTACGTACACGTCTCCATGTATACGGCTCTCCATCTATTTACTCTCAATCTAGCTTTTGCTTAATCCAGTAGTCCCGCATGAATCCTTTTGTGACACTCATTGCTATGACCAGGATTGTAGAGATTTCGATATAATCTCTCATAGCCATAGAATTCATCCTTAGACTTTGACGCTAGATTGTCCAAAACCACTTGTGGATTTCTCATAGAGCCTCTCGCTCCTTCTACTTGTAAATTTTGGATTCAATAGACTGACTCCCTTCGCCATGCACTGGGTTTTCCCCAGTTCGGACTACTACGGAGTCTCCGTTGCCATATTAGATATTCAGACCCTTCAGTCATAGCCAATTGGTTTGGTTGTCGACATTCTAACTTAGACAATCCCCATTTAGGTTTAATAGGAAGCTTGCAATAGTTTCGGATGTAACGTTCGTCATTTCACTCTATATAGAGTTTGGAGGTTCCGTGATCGCTATTGAAATGCATCATCCATTCATTTCAATCCTAGAACCACACAGCCTTACATGTATCCTAAACTGTGGCCCACGATATAGCCCTTCTGACTGTCATTCAAGCAGTTTAGCCTTCATCCTTATCTATGGCTTTAACCTCTCCATTCAGTCGCACAGTGATACCCCTGTGACTTGTGGATTACCCAGCATGCTACGGTCCCCTATCAAATTTCTTATCAAGAGTTAGCTGGCGGTTTTATGGACATCACGATCAGTCCAACCGTTTGCTTAAACGGTGATCCTATTAAGCCCTTATGGGCGCACGACGATTTCATGAAATAATGTGCTGTAGTACTTGTTCACGTCCTCAAAATCTTCTCTAGGCGGCACGTTCACCCGATCTTCAAACGGCACATAGTAAGCTGTCCCACTTACAAAGCTGAAGGATGGGGCATTACAGTATCCTTCTTTGACCTTTTCAGCTTCCTCTATTGGGTTATGGTCGAAAGTTTCTTCTTTTCACTTGGGCTCGATGCCTTCCACTTGTGAACATACCTCAAATACTCGAAAGTAGCGAAGCAGCGGGATTTTCTTTTCTTGATCGGTTTCTTGATCTTCCACCTCAATCATTTTCCAAAAGACTACGATGTGAGATTTTTCCCCTTTCTTTACTTTTCCACCAGCTTCTTTGATTTGCTTAAATGTGGCATATTCCCCACCATAACAGCATGGTATTGATACCTCTGTACGCTTTTGTGTTTTCCAATTCACGGAAACTCCGTTTTTAAAAGGTTTTTTCCAAGGTACTGTTCCTTTTTCTAGTTTTTCGATGATTTGGTTGGTAATCATTTCATAGTTTTTTTTGCTCATGGTTTTCTCTCCCTTGAATTTTTATTTTGCCTTTGGAACTCCGAAGCGAAGTGTGTTCCCCAAAAGGAAAAATAACCATAATAAAAAGCAGGCGTAGGCCTGCAATCCGATGTATGTATTTGATGTTGACCTTCGGAAGCCCAGTGAAATACAAGTCTCTACACCTTAATAAAACTGTCTAGTTTAGTGTTGATATTTCATAAGAAAAGGACCAGTCATTTGGTCCCTTGCATAATTTAGGAAGTTGTAAGAATTTTTTTATTCCATTATTTTGTTTGCATTTGCGGGTTTAGCTGAAATAGGTGGAGGTTATTTTGATCTGGCTATGGCTTAGAGAAGGTAAACCCTATTATTGGGGGCTAGGTGGGGGAATAGCTTTAGCTTTATATGGTGTTATTGCTACATATGCCGCACGGCGCAGCCTGCTCAGATGATCCCTGTATTTCATAAGTTTTAATAACTACATTAGTATTGTTTGGATTAGGATTTTCAGCTGATTGAGTTGTTGATTCATTTTGACCGCATCCTACCAAAAGCAACATTGTAAAAAATACCCTTACTATACTTTTCAACTTTCTCCCCCCTACACAAAGAATAAAATATATAAACTAGCTGCAAGAATAATAAAACCACTTATTTTCTCCACTTTCCCATCTTTTCCTGAAAACTTCATCACCCAATCCGAAGAATAAGCAACGACTAACAGAATTATTCCTTTTCCAATAGCATAAAAGATAAGCAAAGATGAACCTGCAAAGATGCTACCTTGTACAGCAACTAAAGTCATAATGGTAATAAATATAGGGATCGTACAGGGCGTTACAACGACGCCGAATAGTAGTCCTAATGAAAATGCACCAGTCAAGGATTTAGGTTTTTTATCATTCCAATTGATTCTGTTTGAAAGAAAAGAAGGGAATCGAAATTTTAGTATTCCGATGAGTGATAAACCCATGGTGATTCCAATAATGGCTGGTATCCATTTATCTAATCGGTAATCCGTAAACAACGTTAGTACAGAGTTTCCGATAAATGCTGCTATGCCACCAAGAATGGCTGAAGTTATTGCCATCCCTAATACGAAGAACAAGGTCATTAAAATAGCCTTTTTACCATTTCCTTTAGAATACGCTGTAATAAAACCATTATAGAAAATTAATATAGGAATATAGCAGGGGCTAACAGCACTTAAAATTCCACCTAAGAACACTGCAAAATAGACCATAAGAGTAATAGATTCTATACCCATTAGCTGATTATAAACAAATTCCATTATTGCTCTTCACCTCCATGAAACTAAAGTTTCGTACAAGAATTAATATAATCAGCATTATCTGAAACTACATTTGTTGCTAACTGTATAATTTCACGAACACGCTCATCTGTGACTTTATAGTAAACAAATTTTCCTTCCTGACGGGATGTAACAAATCCGCAATCCTTTAAGCACGCTAATTGATTAGAAACTTGTGATTGTTTCAGTTGTAATTCCCCAACTAATTGTCCAACATTCCTTTCTTCATCCAATAACTTACGAGCGATTTTTAACCGTGTAGGATTAGAAAGTGCATGAAAAAATTTAGAAATTAATTCTGTGTGGAGTGTATTCTTTATTTCTAATTGGTCATTCATTTCCATTCCTCCCTTTAAAACAAAATTGAAAGATAACAAAAAACAACCCTATTCTTAAAAAATATAAAGAATAGGGTTATTTTCTTAAGTTTTTTCTAAGGCATACGATCCCCATTCAAATGTTAACTTCTGCTTCACACCGCAATGTTCAATAATATCATTGGGTTTAACATCATCATTCACTTCTATAATTTCATCGCAAACCGCGCAGGATACCAAAGGAATCTGATCACCTCTCCATCTTCCATTATTCAACTCAACGAGTTGAATACTTACACCAGCTCAGTTCGGACAATCTATCTTATCGTCCTTATTTGAATCTATGGGAACAGGTAAATCCATTTCACAAACTGGACAAAAAACGAACATTTCCATTTAAGAATTCCCCTTTATAGATTTAGTAATCGAGATACTTTCCCTCGATCCCATCCTCTAACAACTTCACTTCCAATAATAAATACAGGTGTTCCCATAGCTCCTGTTTTTTCAACCATTTCATTCATTGCCTTTTGATCAGTTGAAATATCGATTGCTTCAAACTCAACATCCTGAGACGAAAGAAACTCCTTCGCCATTTTACAAGGTCCTCAGTTGGGTGTTGTATAAACAGTAATTTTAGGTTGTTTTTCCATCGCTTAACACTTCCTTTATATTAAAAAAACATAATATGATGATACGATTGTCTCTAATCGCCTGTTTTTTGTAAAAAAATTTGAGATTCTTTTAATTTTTAGCTTTTAACTCTTTTTCTATCCATACAAAATATCTTTTTTCAAGGTGACTTTTTTTGGTTAATCCTATTTTTCCTGTGATCATAATAATCGACATTACAACAGTTGCTAAAACTCCCCAACCGAAACCTTTTGAAAGACGTATGGTTTCCAGAAATATGAAGAACGCATTAAATCTATACTCCTTTAAGCGATAGC
>NZ_JBHSZV010000050.1:0-5770 GCF_042663045.1 Halobacillus seohaensis
TTGCATTATCAACGGCTATCTTACCTCTAAACTTAATCTTACAGATCATTTTGTTGCCTATTTACCTTCTTATTTTTGGCGGAACGACAGGGGTTATAGAACTTTCATTTCTAGTGGAAAGTATTTTAATTGTTTTATTCATACCGTTAGTTTTATCTTTTTTAACAAAAATGGTCTTGAGAAACAAGAAACAGTTAAGAGACAATCTTATATATAATCTTAGTGTGTTACCGATTATTTTTCTAAGCCTTGCAATCATTGCAATGTTTGCTTCACAGGGACAATTATTGCTTGATAATTTAGATTTAATGTGGCAAATTACAATACCTATCCTCTTATTTTTTATTGTAAATTTTATCGTTGGTCAAAGGATTGGAAGGTTTATGAAGTTCCCAATCTCAGACAGAACAAGCTTAAGCTTGACTACTTTAGCTAGAAATTCGCCAATCGCTTTAGCGATTGCTATGACCGCATTCCCAGACCAACCTTTAATTGCCTTAACATTAGTTATAGGGCCATTATTGGAGTTGCCTATTCTGGCTATCATTACTCAGCTTTTATTATTTATTTCTAATAGAAAAAGTACATAAAACAATCTAAAGCACACATCATTTGTTTAATGATGTGTGCTTTCTTATTAAAGTATTTTCTTCTATAGTCTAAGTACATTCCTTCACAATCTCCATCTATTTAAAATAAATATCCCATTTTCTTTAAAAAGATCCTCAACAATCTGCCCCTTATCCTGAAGACTCAATATCAAGATAATTCGAAAGAAATACATAGTGATCATCTACTATCATTAGTGTAGTTATTCATCCATTGGAACCACCTTGCAAAAGAGTTTTATTTTTCAATTAGCCTCTTACTGGATTTCTTATACACTTCTCTCTTAACGGAGATGAAATGTATGAAGTCGAATATCATACATTTTTCACTTTTGAAAGACTACTTTGTAAATTGTTCTTTTTTAGAAAGAAAAAACATTTGAGTTTCTTTATAGTAACCTGATTATTATATTGGTTCTTGCTAAAAATACTAATATGGAGGTGTTTATAAACAAGACAGTGGCAGGGACTAGGATTCAACAAGTAAGAAAAGAGAATCCGAAGTCCATTATGGAGCCAGGCTATCCAGGGACAGATCCCAAAAAAGTAAAACAAGAAATTCAAAGGGATTTAAGCAAAGGTGTAGGGGCCATGACGTCTCGTGAGGCTGGATCAATAAGAGATTAAAGAGCCACTATTATTGTGGTTCTTTTAAAGCCCCTCTAACCGTCCAATCCCTCAATTTAAGTTAGAAATGTTTCGCACAACAATATGGCCCTTTTCTTCAATTAGGTTGGATTCACTGATCTTCTGCTTTAACATTCACTTCAACGGCAGACACACCCCCGTCTAATTCCTCCAACAATGGGTAACAGCCGATTTACAAGCGTCACATGTAAGGAGAATTCCCCCAAAAACGACCGTAAGATTTTTCATGCCTTATCTTTTAAAAATTGGATAGTTATTTTAACCCCTCTTAGTTTGTGATTACTCATTAAACCGCACTTCCCCAGGAACCACAATCGCGTATGGTAACCGAACCTCTTTCCCATTTTCCATCAGAACTTTCACTTTCATATTAATCGTTCCAGCACCATGTAGTAAATTTCCGGTCAATTTATATGTTCTTTTACCTACTTGAAACGCATTATTTTCAATTCGCCAGGTAGGTGGCATACTCAGTTCCACTTTCACATTTTCAATTTTAGGGTTTTCTTTAAATTCTAACGTAATGGTGTTTAACCCCATTTCTAATGGGGTTATTTGAACATTCAAACCCAAATCATTTGATGCTTCTGGAGTTTGCTTATAAACTCCTTGTTCAGCCGCACTGGGGTTAGCCGCAACTAACGATGCTGCAAAAAAGAAAATGATGAGTCCATATAGCACTTCTATTCTAACTCTTTTGAAGAAGGAGATCGTAAATTTGGAACTAAGTTGCCTAACCGTTTTTCGCTGGACGTATCCTATGATGATTAATAAAAAGAATAGTACTGTCTTAATTAGTAAAGACCTACCCCATTCGCTTTCTAATAGACTTTCTAATGAAGTAGAGGGCAGAAACTCGACCGTCATCCAGATGCCAGTAAATAGAATGAAACTAACACTTATCATTGCCCAATTAGAAAAGGAGGGACCAACTTTTTGTAGCCATTCTTTTTTTTCTTGGTGTTTCGGTTTGGCAATGAGTGAAAAAAGTCCTCCCATCCAAATGGCTACAGCAATAATATGTAAAGAAGTCATTATCATAGTAATATAACCACCGTATCGTGGATACGAGGCATGACCAATGATGAATGGCCATAATATTAAAGCCATACCAAATAATAATAAACGCACCTTTTTCATCCACATACCTAGGGTGAGAAGTCCCACTTGTAAAATAGGGATCCATGTGAACTTTAGCAGTAAAAATTCTTCTATTCCTAACTCAGGAAGATCTAGTCTATGATGAGTTATTAGTAATGCAATTCCTATTAAACTTAAACAATAGAACATTAGATTTATTTTGTTTCGCCTATATTGTATTACTCGATTTTTTAAAATAATTGAGTGAAACCATGATATTCCGAATAAACCTGTGAATCCAATAAATGTCAACCAATATGCAACTTGTTTAAGGCCAATAGAAAAGCTAAGGCTACTCCATTCAAAGATACTGTCATTACCTTCATTTGTTTTCATTGATGAAAAATCATCAACGGCAAAGTAAAAAACTCCTACTGTATCTCTTTGAATTTCTTTTGTCTCTTTTTTATCTGGTGAAGCATACCAGGTTATCTGGTATGATCCGGGCGAAAGTTCCTCAGAAATTGGAATAGTGACATGACTAGAATCTTCAGGGTCAATAACGGGTTCTTTTGTCCCAACAGGTTGTTGGTTATCATTAAAGATACCAAATGCTGTTACGTCAGCAGCTTGATTGAACCATAACTCTATCTGTTTAGGTGAACCCTTGTAAATTTCTCCGTCAGATATATTTGACTTAACTAACTCTAATTCCTTAAACTCCGACTTTTCGGATCCCCTAACAGAGAATCTAAACTTTTCTTTAATCACGTAACCATCTTGAGCAATCACATTGGTTTTAACTGTGTACTTTCCAGGTCCTAATTCTTTGTCGAGTTCCGCAAGAATATGCCCCCCGTCTTTAGCGTCCGATTCAGGTGTTAAAGTAGGTATTTCTCTTCCTTTTGAATCAATTACCTTGATAGAACCCTGATGAATAACGACGGGATCTTGAAACCAAACCTCAATCGTTGAAGGTGCTTCTTCCAAAACTCCCCCCCCTTTGGGGAACGTTTCTTCTAGTGAAGAGTGGGCTTCTGCAGTTGAAGTATAAATAAATAACAAAAAAAATAATAAAATAAAATAAGTACACATGATACTTGTCCGTAAAATAAATCCATTCATAGTAGTCTACAGCTGCCTTTCTACCTTTAATCTAATTATTTTGGGTAAAGAAAAAATAGATTTATGTAACTTATGATAAGCAAAAATCTAAAGAATAGTTGAATCCACTTCCTCATGGAATGTTCCTTGGTATATAGGCGTTGTTTCTCTTCCCATTTTCACGCCCACCATTAACAAGCTTATATTTTCATGTTTCATGACCAAACATCTTAGCATCCCTTTCTTTATGACCACGTTTTTTCCTTCTTAGTCTGCTAAGGAGATGGGTCCCTAGGTTGATTTCAAAGTAAAATTGGGGCAATTAGTTCCTACCGGCACCCCAGCTTTATTTGTATTGGTAGTTTGTTTCCCCTGAATGAATCCTAATACTGCGAGAATCAATATTAAACCGACATACCGGAACCCAGAGCATCCATCGTTTCCCTTGCCCTTTTTGGTTTTTATTATGTTTCATAGCCTAACTTCCTTCTAATGAATGTTGGCTATTGATTTTTAACCCGATAACCCAACACCTATTTGACTCCTTATGTAACTCACAAATTGGAGCACTTTGATTTAAACAAAAAAATGTGGAGATTTTATGAGGTCGTTGTACTTTCCATGATTTTCACATGAGGTAACAATAGAATAAAAGAGCTAATTCAATTCACATAAGCCATCTCTCTACAAATGAATCATTGCAATTTAGCAATGTATATGGGGGTAGCTAGAACGAAAAAGCGAGCAGGCTACGCCCCCTCGCCTATCGCCTCAGCCATGTTGTTATCCCGTAGAGCCATTTTAAGATCCCCCTGTATTCGTCCTTTTTTCTTTTCCTTCTTTTATTCTGACTACATTTTTTGAGGGAGATTCTTCCGATGACTGGATTTCTTTCATGTCTTTCATATCCTGCATTAATTTTTGGTTTTCTTCCATCAATTCGGACATTTTGACTTGGAGAGATTGAACATCCTGCTGAGAAGCTTCTGGCTGTATTTCCGTGCCTTTTGCTTCCTTACCTTTTGCACCCTTGTCTTTGTTACAGCTAAACATCCCTTTCATACAAACCAACATCATCAACGGACAGGCTAACAGGATAAGTAACTCCCAACTCATCTGTCTTACACCCCCTTTTAATTTAGGTGTTTTTAGTATAGGTCATAAATGTGATAAAAGTTTGAGGAATCCAAGGGTAATGATTTAATTGAAAAAGATCAAAAGCCACCGGTTCTATTACAGAACTGGTGGCTTCTGATCATATTTTTCACTTGATCCTTCTTAGCATAATAGAAGTTTAATAGTGAAAGGAACTGCAATCAGGGGAATTCTCTAATTAGTTACACAGTTATCTGACTCTCATGAATTATTAGACATTCATTAGCTAAATTGATTTTTCTACACAGGAATCAAATATCTCAAATTTCACTCCACTACACTTTGATACTCATCAACTTCCGCATCCTTGGCTCTCTCCAATCTCGCCCATTTAAAGAATACATAGGCAATCGCTGTACCATAGGAAAACTCCTGAACGACCTTCATAATGATTCCCCCTAGTTGCTGATCACGTAGTGGTGTAAGCGATGCAATCACTTGTGGTGCTTCCTCTATGGAAGGGTATATCACATCACCCGAAAAGATAATCAAAGCACAGGCTGGTGTTATCAACATTCCATTAGCAAACATGTAACCAATTTTCTTTAGATAGGACATTTCGCTAAATTGATCTTCTGGCGCAAAAAGTTGTATCCACATTAAAAAAGCAGATGTATTTATTACAAGATGCAAAATTTCCAATAAAATAAATTGTTCCAAAAAGTATTCGTATATTGATGGTAAATGATAAAAGGACCATAATACATTAAATAACAGTAAGGTGAACAAAGGAGATTTCAAAATACCTAAGAACCTTGGTTTAAGAAGTTTTTCATTTAAAAGTTGGTAAAATCCCCGTGGCATACCTAATAAAATTAGAGGTGGCATGACAATATACATAAAAGATTGCTGGAGCATATGTGCACTTAATACAAGATTATTAGATAAGATAGCAATAGGACCCGCTAATGAAATATAAATGGTTAATAACCCTAAAAGAAAACATATCTTTTTCTTTAGATCACGCTCTTCTAAACGATTGCTTGATATTTTACGCATCGTCCGTAGGTAAGCAATGTAAACCAATGCTAAGGAAAGAAATAAAATTGGATTCAATATCTCGAGCCAAGTGTACTGTTGAAATAAATTTTCGTCTCCATTTGCCCTTACTTCTGGCTTGTGGGCAAATGTTTGAATCGGTAAAAAAGCAAATAAGAACAGTGTTAAGCCTAATA
>NZ_JBHSZV010000050.1:5887-8207 GCF_042663045.1 Halobacillus seohaensis
ATTCTTAATTGTTTGAAGAACTTGTATTTGCAAAGGAAGACATCATTAAAAGACATGTAGCAAGTAATCATCCACCTTCAAAGTAAGGTTTGAAAATCGTATAATCGTTAATATGGAAGTTATATGTAAAACATAAAAGCATAGTTTTCTTCTCCCTACCTATAAGAAAGGGGGCCACTAATACAATCCTCCTTTAGGTGAATGTTACTGACTTCCTTTGGGTTATGTGAACATTTGATCACTCTTAAAACCGATACATTCATACTGTTTAATAAGCAAAAAGTAATAGATTAAAATAAGGCCTCACAAAATGAGACCTTATCCATAGGGGGGTAAATAATCACTTATTTCCATTATCATCTTCATAGGATTCCATAAAATCACTGCAAGTACTCATCATCTTTTGCCCCTCCGGTGAATTCATAGCTCCCATCATTTGAGACATGTTTCCATTTTCCATCATGTTCATCATTCCATTTCCATTCATCATACTGCTCATCCCATTGCCCTCTGATTCTTCAGCTAATGCGCCTTGTCCCACAACCAATACCGTCGCCAAAGAAAATGACAAAACAAATGATACTGTTTTTAGTTTCATATTTTTCCCCTCCTTTTTTCCATACGTTTAGTGTAAACAGGGAATTTGTTGATTTTGTGAGGTTCATTAATAATTCTGCAACAACGCTTATTCCCCTACGTTTGTCACCCAATAATATTAGAGTCCTTAGGCCTCACTTAGATGGTATATACTAAATATAGCTATTTTTTTAAAGTGTTCTTTTTCTTCTCATATTCCTCTTCACCAATCTCACCTTTGGCGAACCTTTCCTTGAGGATTTGCACTGGTGGATCCTCTTTCTTTTCAAATAACTTAGTTACTAAAACAAAAATTCCATAAATGATAAACCCTAAAATAATAATCCATATAATCATATTAATCGGTCCCATCATATTCATCATAGATCTACACCTCCATTTAAGCTACTCTTCCATGTTTGGATCTTCCTTATCAGATTAATTATTTATCCTTTCTTTTCTTTAGAAACAAAAGATATATAATCCCTATAATCAAAATGGGTAGGCCCATCCACAGACAAAGCTGCATGAACGTTTTGAGATAGGTCTCTATCGATTCAGTCCCCCACATCACCGTGGAGGAAACGGTTAGGCAAACCAAGCCCATTAAAATCAGAAGTGCTGCCATCAACCATTCTATTTTTTTCATGTTGCCTCCTTACTAGCTATTGGGAAGCATAGCTCAAACCTCGTTCCTATACCCACCCGGCTATTCACTGAAATCTCTCCAAGTTGGAGTTCAACCAAATTCTTTACAATAGCCAATCCTAGACCTGTCCCCCCGTGATCTCGCGAACGAGATTTCTCAACACGGTGGAAACGTTCAAAAATATACGGAAGTTCTTCTTCTGGAATTCCAACACCCGTATCCTCAATAATTACATGTACGCTATCTTTTTCACTCCATATGCCAACATGAATAGATCCTTTTTCCGTATATCGATGGGCATTCGCTAACAAGTTCGTAAAAATTTGTTCCACACGAATACGATCTCCCTCTATATTAGGGACATCATAGTCAATTTGTGTACTTAACGTGAGACCTTTCTTTTCGAGTTCCATTTTGACTTTGAGAAGGGATGTTTCCATAACTTCTACAAGATTGAGATTGGACATTTGAAGTTCTATTTTACCTTCTTCCATTTTTGCTAGATCAAATAAATCATTAATTAACCTAACCATCTGATCTGTCTCATTTTCAATAATGTCAAGATATTGCAACCTTTCCTTCTCCGTTTGATAAAGACCTTGCTTTAGCACGTGGGAGTATCCTTTTAAGTACGATATGGGGGTACGCAATTCGTGGGATATATTTGCAAAAAACTCCCTTCGATTGCTTCGATATCTATTAGTTTCTACTGCAAGGTCATTAATTGCTTTCCCTAATGAACCTAATTCATCACCGGAAGAAACATTCACCCTTATATCTAAATTACCTTTTGAAATTTCCCGAGTCGCTCGTTCCATTTCCAATAGTGGGTCAGACATTTTTTTTGATAGTACCCATGTAAACCCAAGTGCCAGAAACAATGTACCTACCGCCGACAATAGTAGCAAATCTCTAATTTTTTCAACGGGTTCCTGAACATCATTTATGGGAGCTAAGACAAAAAAGCCACCTTTAAACGTATTCGCTTGAGTAATGGGATGACCAGACCCAAGATAGCTATTTGCTGCATCAGAGTCACCAAATCTTTTTTGTAGTGGGTTTCCTTCAGCTAAGTGATGGATGTCTTCTTTAGAT